>CANRZC010000341.1 GCA_947644185.1 uncultured Acetatifactor sp. | reverse complement strand
CACGCCACCTTTGGACACAGCAATAGGGACTACCAGGCCTTGTGTACAGCTTGTAGATATTGAAAAGAAAGGAGACAGCTATGAGTTCTCCTTTGAAAAATTTAAGCGCTTTATCGATATCTGCAAAAAGAATGGGATACAGTATTTTGAGATGGCCCATATGTTCTCCCAGTGGGGGGCCAAATGTGCACCGAATATTATGGTGACTGAGAACGGCAGGAAAGACTATCTGTTTGGCTGGCATGTGGCTGCAGATTCGCCGGAATATGTCTCCTTTTTGAGACAATATATCGAGGCCATTGCAAGAGAGCTGGTGGCAGAGGGCATCAGCGAGCGGACCTATTTCCACATTTCGGATGAGCCTACATTGGAGTCTATGGAGACCTACAAGACTGCCTCGGATATTATGCGCCCGCTGATAGGGGACAGCAAGAGCTTTGACGCCCTGTCCAACTATGACTTTTATGAAAAGGGGCTTATTGCATGTCCGGTCACCAGTGTAGCCCATATCCATGAATTTCTAAAGCATGAGATAGAGAACCAGTGGGCATATTATTGCTGCGGCCCGGAGAAGGTGTATACCAATAGCTTTCTGGCCATGCCCCTGCATCGAATCCGCATTTTGGGGGTATTATTATACAAATATAATATTAAGGGATTTTTGCACTGGGGACTAAATTTCTACCATTCCTGTCTGTCACGGTATCCGGTGAATCCCTATCTCACTACCTCAGGCGATGGGGCGTATCCTTCCGGGGATCCGTTTATCGTCTACCCCGGCAGGGATAGTGTCTATTCCTCCATCAGAGGTGAGATTACTTACGAGGCTGTGCAGGACATGGACATTTGCTTTGCGCTGGAGCAATATATGGGCAGGAAGGCTGTGGTGGAAATGATTGATTGTGCTGCGGGCTGCGATATGCGTTTTGATGATTATCCGAAAAATAGGGAATTCCTGGAGAACCTAAGGGCTGAGATGGTGAGAAAGATTCGGGAGTTCACTGGTTTAGCTGACTGATTGTTCCCGGAAAATAGGAGAGTTTTTAAGAGAGAGACTGCGCTGTGGCTTAGGTTTGCCACGGCGCGGTTTTTTCGCTGCTTTTGTTTCTAATGAAATATTTAATGACAATTTCAAACAAAGATGATATAATGGTGACCCATAGGGGCATCATGCCAATTGGTCTATGGTCAGGCATAGGTTAAGTAAGACAAGTGAGGTTGATATAGATGGCGACTTCCAATGGAAGAAAAACAGCATCTTCAAATAGAAAGAGTACCCAGAGCACAAGACGAACTTCCGCACAGAAAAGAAAGACAAAGGCCCAGGCAGCCCAGGACAGCGCCCTGTTTCATGAGATAGGGCTGATTGTTTTGTTTGTGGCCATGGTGTTCTTGTTTTGCTGCAATTTTGGTATCATTGGACCTATAGGTGATACCATTAGCGGCGTGCTGTTCGGCTTGTTTGGGCTGACTGCATATGCAGTGCCAGTGCTGCTGTTCTTGGCAGTAGCATTCTATTTTGCCAATGAGGGAAGTGCAAATGCGGCCAGAAAGCTGATAGCTGGCATAGTATTGTTTGTCATGCTGGGAATTGTCTGCGATTTGTTTGGAAAGCAGGCAGGAGGCATGGAGAAATATGATGTAAAGCTATTGTATGAAGGCTGCAGGGAGGGAAAATCTGGCGGAGGCGTTCTGGCAGGAAGCATAAGCTTTCTATTGCAGCATTATCTGGAAACCATAGGTACAGTGCTTGTGGTACTGCTTTGCAGTGTGGTAAGCCTGATACTGTTGACGGAAAAATCTCTGTTGAGCAGCGTAAAGAGAGGCGGCAGCCGGGTGCGGGAATTGTCCAGAGAAGATGCCGCCAGACGGAGAGAACAGGCCGAAATCCGCAGACAGGAGCAGGAGGAGAATGCACAGAGGCGGAAAGAGCGCAAACAAGAGCAGGAGGAAAACCGAGTCAGAAAGGCAAAGGAACGCAGACTAAAGGCAGAGGAGAAGGAAAACGAGAAGATTCTTCGGATGGAGCGCAGGGTGTCAGGGGTGATGCTGGATACAGCGCTGGCAAAACCAGAAGACAATGCTTCGCGCCGGGATGATATCCATGAGATCATTTTAGAAGAGGAGGAGACAGCAGGAGAGGTGCCTGTAGAGGAAACCTATAGGGCAGAGCCTGTGGACACCGGGGAGAAAGAGCCAGAATTTGACTTTGAGAAGATACCCATTCGCGGTATGCATCAGGTGATTGTGAATGAGGAGCCCCAGGAGGAGAAATACATAGAGGACAGCCAGCCCACAGCGGATGTGCAGGAGCAGACCTGGACGGAAGAAGGGACTTTTGAAGAGCAGAGTGCGGTTATGGAAGAGGAACCCAGGGAGGCTGTGGAGGAGCCGCAAGTCATTGACAGATATCAGCCTGTGGCATCAAAGCAGCAGGCAGTTCCCCATTCTGACACCAGTGTCAGCGCTGGAGACAGTGCAAACGGACAGACAGCTCCCAAACCGCAAAATGCCCCAGCAGCTAGAAATGCAATGCCCAAACAATATAGGCTTCCCCCATTGTCGCTATTGCAAAAGGGCGTGGAGAACACAGGAGACTCAGCCAGAGAGCTGCGGGAGACAGCAATGCGCCTGCAGCAGACGTTGGGCACCTTTGGTGTGAAGGTGACTATTACAGACATCAGCCAGGGACCAAGTGTCACTCGCTATGAATTACAGCCGGAGCAGGGGGTAAAGGTTTCGAAAATTGTGGGTCTGTCAGATGACATCAAGATGCATTTGGCAGCCACGGACATCAGAATCGAGGCGCCCATTCCCGGGAAGGCGGCAATCGGCATTGAGGTGCCCAATAAAGAAACCATGGCGGTAGCCCTGCGGGATTTGCTGGAAACCAAGGAATTCAGGGACTTTTCCTCTAAAATTGCTTTTGCAGTGGGAAAGGATATTGCTGGGAAGACAATAGTGTCTG
>CANRZC010000340.1 GCA_947644185.1 uncultured Acetatifactor sp. | reverse complement strand
TGCAAATCCGATTTATACTATCAGGGAATACAAATATTCGAGTACTTCTTTCTCTCCATCAATTCCTCAAAGGTCCCCAGTTCCCGCACCCTTCCATTCTTCATGACAATGATCTGATCGTACTGTTCCAACAGGCTCTGACTCATTTTATGGGAAACAATAATCCTTATCATCTGTGTCATAGCTAGTATCTGGTCCATCACATGGACGGAGGTCTCTGCGTCCAACGCCGCGGTGGCCTCATCTGCAATAAATACAGAGGCATCCTTCAGGAAGCACCTGGCAATGGAAATGCGCTGTTTTTCTCCGCCTGAAAGATTACAGCCATCCTCGCCGCACAGATATCCATCCCCCTTACACCGAATCAGTTCCGCCAGACCTGCCCTTTCCAGGGCATCTGCCACCTTTTCCTCTGGAAATTCCTGAAACATAGTTACATTATCCCGAATGGTAGCATCAAATATAAAGACATTCTGCTGGATTTCCGCAATATGATTCACCAGGGACTCGGGCTCCACGCTACATGCATTTAAATGATCATATGTAATCCACCCGGAATAGGTATTGTAATATGCCATAACAAGACGCAGCAGTGTGGTCTTGCCACTGCCAGACTCCCCTACAATGGCATAGCTTTTTCCCTGGTGGAACTGTAGAGATACCTCCTCCAGCACCCTGTGCCCCTCATAGGCAAAGGACACATTTCGCAGCGATATGGTGTGTATGGGGCCCATAATCGGATTGGCCTTCGATTCCTGCTTTTGGGTCAATATATTTTCTTCCGCTTTCTGGATCAGGGTCCCTGCTGCCTTTCTGCTGGCAATCAGACCAGGCAGCCTACCAATAGGGTTTACAATCTGCCCCAACAGACTCACAAAGACAATCAAAGTTCCCGCCGTAATGCCCTTCCCTGTGGCCGCCAGATACCCTCCAATCAGGAATATTCCGAACTGCGTGGTTACACTGCCCAGTGCAGACCACAGCTGGATTCTGCCGGCCACAATATTCTTCCTGTATTTCGCCTGTTCCAGACACTGATTATGCCCTGCATAAAGCTTTTCCACCGCTTCTTTCGCATGAAATGATTTTATCACCGGAAAGCCTCTCAGAATATCCTGAATACGCCTGACAAACTTTGCGTTCTCATCCGATACCGCCCCGACCTCCTTTTCCAGCTTACCTCCAGATAATGCAGATATCACAATGGGAATCGACATTAGCAAAATGGAAGCTGCCGTAAGGACAGGACTGTACCATAGCATCATGCAAAGCGCTGCTGCCAAAAAGAGCATGTTGGAAATGATTTCTGCCACCCCTCGAAGATAATCACTCTCAATGACTGACACATCATTGGTAAGAGAAGACAGATAGGATCCGCTATCTCCATCCCCATCCAGAAAACGTCCAGCAGAAAGGATCCTCTCCATGACCCGTTTTCTGTAGCCTGTGACAGCGTACTTCAGAAATGTGCTTCTCACATGATACAGAGCAACAGACATAGCACAGATAATCGCCAGCACCCCTGCTGTCCACAGGCACATCCTTCCTATTCTCTCCAGATTGCCGCCTGTGGCCGCGTCGGTAATCTCCTTTAACAGCGCTGAAATAGCCAGATTCGCCAGCCCGTCACAGATGGTAAGTACAAGAAACATGCCATACCGGATCCTGTTTTTTTCATAAAAGCTTTTCTTAAGACTCTTTGTGGTTCCCATAAATCCTCCATTCTTCATGGCCGATTTCGGAGACGATAGTGTCGTAAATCTGGCGCAAAACAGAAAATTCCCTTTCATCCTCCTTGCTGCACAGAATCATGTCCTGTATCGCAAGAATTGCCGCCTCTCCATGTCCGTCATACACAGTCTCGGACATATGGTTGGTGAAGCAGGTTTTCCCCGAGTAGTCTGGATTGGCATCGAACCTGATTGCACTGTCCATAGCTCTGCCTAGAAAATCCCGGATATCCTGGGCGTAATCCCTGTGCTCTGCAACACTTTTGTAGGCATACACTGTGGCGATCCCCACCTGGGTCATAGCCTGTGCCCGGATATAGTAGCTGGCTTTTCCATCCTGCACTGATGTACAGAAATGCTCCATCCAGATGGAGAGCTTCTGCGCTTCCTCATATTTTCCAAGATTGATCAGGACAGAAAGCATGACCCAGTAGCATTGAAACAATTCGAAAATCCTTTGCTGGAACACCCCTGCCACCCTGTCCCAGGCCTTGTCATACTGCCCCAGGCCTGCCAGGAAATTACCAATCATCCAGTCATTTACATTGGAAATATTATATCTCTCCAAATAGGAAATGGCCTTCTCCTTTTCACCCAGAATCCCGTAGATAGTTCCGATTTTCTGATGAATCTTTACACTGCTCACAAAGGTGTCGTCCTTCTTTTCCAACAGTTGCGCTACCTTTTGGAACACATCAATGGCAGATTTTAGGTTCTTCCTGGCTTCTTGTCTTTTTTCCTGCTGGGCAAGGTTCATCTGTACCACAGCCCACATATAGAGGAGTTCTCCGCATTCATATAAAACCTCCATCTGATTTGGGAATTTCTGCAGTGCCTTTTTTGCCTCTGCCACACCCTCTTCATACCGGTGCTCCTTTTCCAAAGCTCTTAAGTGCTCCACTGTCTGTCCGGCACTTTTGTGGCTCCATCTGTATCCCAGCAGGACATCCACAGATTCCTGAAAAAAGTCCGCCAGCTCCACTATCATTTCAATATCGGGTACGGTAATAGCACTCTCCCACTTTGATACGGTCCCCACCGAAACTCCCATTGCCTCCGCTAACTGCTCCTGGGTCAGTCCCAGTCTTTTTCTGTTTGCCTTGATATTTTGCGACAATCGCACTTCCATAAATCGGACCTCTTTTCTTATTTGTTCGAACAACTATAGTATATCTTCATTTGCATCTCAAGAACAGCACGTAACTTATCCTCAAAAGAAAATTTAGTCATAGTAAAACCCCCTAAGTTAGATTCC
>CANRZC010000339.1 GCA_947644185.1 uncultured Acetatifactor sp. | reverse complement strand
CACATCGTCCAGAATGTACATATGCTCCTCTATCTCTAACAGATTGTTATTATGGTTCATGGTAATGGGGCGGTTTTGGAACATTTCACTATCTCTCATATCCATCCCTCTTTTCGTAAAATTCTATACTCGTATAATTGTATACAACTGTACAGCCTATGTCAATGCTTTTCTCAAAAAAAGCCACTTCCTAAAAGACTTTATCGGAAGCGGCAGATAGATTTCAATATAAATTGATTAGTCCAGCAGTCTCTCCACGTTTAGCAATCCCCATCCCTGGCGGTTCCATGGAAGTCCCAGATCGGTGGCTGTGTACTGCAATTTCCTCTTGCAATCCTCGTTAGTCATCTCTGGATATTTCTGGAAGGCCAATGCCGCAGCTCCAGACACCACTGGCGTGGCCATGGAAGTGCCGCTTTTTGCCATATAGAAATTGCCATTTCTTCCGTATCCTCTCTGAAAATGCAAACTACAAGAAATAATATCCGTGCCAGGAGCCACGATATCCGGCTTGCGGACAGGGCTTCCCAAAACGCCACGGCCAGAGTACAGCTCACAGCTATGAGGATTGCCCAGGGCAAAGCTGCCATCGTAGCAGCCCACAGTCACTACCTGGCTGCCTCCCACCGCGGAAATACTCCCCTCCCTGGGCCCTTTATTCCCGGCAGCACACACCACAAGGATCCCAGCCCGCCACAACTTCTCTATCTTTTCCTGTAAATGTTTCTCCTTCTCCTGCTCTTCCAGACTTCCAATCCCCACAGAAATATTCAGGATCCTGATCTCATATTTCCACTGCAGCGCCAGCACCCAGTCCAGCGCCTCCAGCATAGCCTCTGTGGAGCCGTCTCCGTCCTTATCTAATATTTTCCCTACCACCAGCCTGGTTCCAGGCGCCATCCCCCTGTAACGTCCCCCCGATAGTCCTCCGCTTCCGCACAAAATCCCACATACATGAGTGCCATGTCCACTGTCATCGTACATTCGCCCCCTATGTCCCACAAAATCCCGAAAGCAGATAGCCCTGCCCTGTAGATCCGGATGAGAGGACAAGCCTGTATCCAATACAGCAGCTGTCACCCCGCGGCCATCCAGGCCACGAAGATATTCTCCCGCCACCATTTTTCTCACACGCTGCATATTTTTGGTACTCCGGCATATATTTGATCTATTATATGCCTCTGCCATGGCATCCGTCCGTACCCCTGGCCGGACATAAGCTTCTCCTCATAAATTACAATATTTCTTCCATGTCCCTCGAAAATATCGGCCCACAAAACAACAGACCCGAAAGATCCAGTCCACCACCATGGCGATCCACACTCCCACAGCCCCCATTTCCATCTGTACCCCAAAGACCAGGCTCAAGCCGATGCGGAAGGTAATCATAGAAAAGATAGCGATTGTCATAGTATATCTCACATCATTGCAGGCCCGGAGCATATTGGGCAGCACAAAGGAGGCTGGCCAGAGCAGCATCGCCATTCCATTATGTATCATTACAAGGATGTAGGCCAATGATGTAGCCTCGGTTCCCAGCCCATAAAGCCCTAAAATGGGATGTAAAAACAATAGCATCAAGCTATTTGTCACTGCTGTGGCAGCATAGGTAAGCACTAGAAGCTTCTTCGTATAATACTTCACCTGGGTCAGATCACCTGCCCCCACACATTGGCCTATCACTGTGATCATGGCAAGGTTCATCCCCTGGCCTATGATGCAGCCCATGCCATCCAGGCTGTTAGCCACACCGTTGGCGGCAATCTGCACCGTGCCAAAGCCTGCAATGATACTCACCACAATCACGCGGCCCAACTGGAAAATACCGTTTTCAATGCCACTGGGAATCCCAATATACAGGATCTTCCTGATCATCTTCCACTCAAAATGGAATCGTTCCTGGCCAAAATGGATCAGTCTGTCTGGATTCTTCAAAAGAACATAAAGACAGAAACCGGCCACCGCCCTGGAGATCAGTGACGGTACCGCCACCCCGGCCACACCCATTTTCAGGCCAAATACGCAGATGGCATTTCCTCCTACGTTGAGGATATTCATCAGAATAGACACTTTCAGGGTCATCTGGGAATTCCCCATGGACCGGAATAAGGCCGCACAGGCATTGTAGACAGCCAGGAAAGGAAATGATAACGCGGAAATAATCAAATAAATGATTGCATTCCTCATGACATCCTCTTCTATCTTTCCAAAGAACAGATTTAAGATCGCTCTGTGTCCGGCGATCACCAAAAGAGAAATAGCCACTGTTATCAGTGCGTTGATCCAGAGAAGCTGCTTGGCAGACCTGCAGGCCTCCTCACGCTTAGAGGCTCCAATCAGTTGGCTGGTGACCACAGCGCCCCCGGTAGCCAGCGCTGCCAGAATACTATTGATGAGATTATTGAACATATCCACCAAAGATACCCCTGATACCGCTGCCTCCCCCACAGAGGAGATCATCATAGTGTCCGCCATGCCCACTGTAATGGCCAGAGCCTGTTCCATTATCAGTGGAATGATTAACTTTTTCAAATCCTTGTTGGAGAATAGCATAGCATGCCACCTTTCTCTCATATGTACCCAAACTCTTCCTCAATGATTTCTGCTATCTTTTCTGTTTCTGCAATTGTTCTCCCCGTGGTTCTAGCGACAATTCCATAGCCTTCATCCGTCCAAGGCAGGACAATCTCAATCAGTCCATTTTCTCGAATTCTTTTTATAAACTTGCGCTCATGTGGATTATACGGCAGTGAATTTACCACCTCGATTAAATAGGGAGAACGAATCAGACGCTTCGAAAAGGCCTCCAGTACATCCATTCCATGATCATTTCTTAGTACAATTTTTTTATCTGAGATCTGAAGATCACACTTTAATAGCTCTGTTATCTCTCTACTACAGATCTCAGGAACATGCAACGCTACATGCTCCTTCCTACAAATATTCCAGTTTGCGGTCGATGACGACATGATTCGATCAAATCCAACGAGCA
>CANRZC010000338.1 GCA_947644185.1 uncultured Acetatifactor sp. | reverse complement strand
AGCTCTTTTGTGACTTTCTTTGGCCTGTCTGCCACTGCCTCCGCAATCTCCGTCTGCAGTCCCTTTGCGAAGCTATCATAGCTTTCACTGGCAATGACAGTCAGTACATTGACACTGTGCACCTCTCTTCCCAGCACATTGGCATCCATACGCTCCCCGTCCTGATTCACACAAAGCCGTAGGCCCCGGCCAACCTCCTGGCGCTTGCGCACTTCACTGCTGCTGCTTTTTAAGGTACAGATCTGAAAGACATTGGGATTGTCCCAACCCTCCCGCAGAGCAGAATGTGAAAAAAGGAAACGCACTGGTGACTTCTTCGGATCCCTGTCCAGCAACAGCTCTTTGTTCTTCATAATCAAGTCGTAGGCATCCATATCATTGGATGCCTTATTTTTCCTGTCATCTCCGGCTATCTGATTTACCATATGCCCTTTTTTGTCAATGGAAAAATAGCCTGCATGCGTCTGCTCTATGGGAATAGACTCCAAATACTCCATATATGCCCTGTCGTCAATCTCTTGCTGTAAATTGCCCAGAATATCCCGGTACTCTTCCTCAAACATGGTGGTAAAAATACCATTTCTGGGCTGCCCGGTATGGTCATATTCTCTGTAATGTGCCACCTCGTCCACAAAAAATAAGGACAGCACCTTAATCCCCTTGTAGAACAGTTGTCTCTCCCGCTCTATGTGTGACAGAATGGTTTCCCGGATCTGGAGTCGGCGCAGCTGCTCCTGGTCAACCTTCCCCAGCACATCCCCGGCATAGAGCTTAATGCCATTGAGAAATTCCACCGAATCATCCCGGCCATCAATACTCTTTACCACAAATCCCTCCTGATACTCTGGAAGCTCCCCGGAGTTGGTATACAGGTTAAACCCAATTCCTACCTTTCTAGATTTCCTGTAAATGCCAGATACGCCCTTGCAATCATACTGGAGCGTAGCTGTAGGTGCGGATTTTGACAGGTTGATTCCCTCCAGATACACATAGCTGTCAGTGGCTGTGCTTCCACTCTCAGTAATGCCCTTCACAGCAATCTTTTTGACCAGCCGCTTGTTATATGCCTCCATGGCATCCAGCCGATATACCATATTGTAAATACTGTCTGCCTTGTGGGTTGCAGAATACCGAAGTGTCATCAAGGGACAAAACTGTTTTAGATTTTCCCTAGTCTGCTTTCCCTCCACAGACTGGGGTTCGTCAATAATCAGGATTGGATTGGTCTTTGCAATCATATCAATGGGCCGCCGGCTGCGGAAAGCATCCAGCTTCATATAGATACGTCTGGCGTCCTTGCCCTTTGCGTTAAATGCCTGGGCGTTGATAATCATTACATTGATAGCGCTATCAGCAGCAAACCTGGCTATCTCAGTTAATTGCGCGGAATTGTAGATGAAGAAACGAATCTTTTTTCCATATTCCTCTGCAAAATGCTCTTTGGTTACCTGAAATGTTTTGTAAACACCTTCCCGAATGGCAATGCTGGGAACCACCACAATAAATTTGCTCCAGCCATAAGCCCGATTCAGCTCATACATGGTCTTGATATAAGTGTAGGTTTTCCCTACGCCGGTTTCCATCTCTATTGTCAGATTATATTTTCCCTCCAGCTTCTCTGAGGGCTGGATCTGATTTGCTCTTTGGATCTGATTCAGATGCTCTAAAATGACCCTGTCAGACAGCTCTGGGACGATTTTTTGATTACACCACCCAATTTCGTCCTCCTCTTCTGTCATGGTGTGCTGGTAATATCCGCTGCCTCTGTCCATTCGGTAGGAAGGCGTCAAATAGGGTTGCCCGGCAAAGACATCCACAACAGCCTTTGCTGCGTCTGCCTGAAACTTCTGATATTTAAATTGTAATTTCATCTCCACGGCCTCCTCAGATGACTTTTACTCTAGTATCAGGGGTAAGCAGCTTGAAAATTTCGCTTACGTTAAGCTTTGACGGACTATCTGAAAAGCTGCTGTCTCGGAATACTGCCCGCCGTGGTCTACGTTTTGCAACTGCCTTTATCACGCTGTGGGGAATGTTCTCATTAAAGCAGGCAATCAGATCACCGTCATTGTAAGTGTGAATGGTACAGCCCTCCATTGTCTCAGAGGTATAGGGAAGATTCAGGGGCAGTCCCCATTCCAACAGACATCCAAACAACAGATCCAGATCGGTCCTATCCTCTTTTATGTTGGATTCCAGCATGGCAAGCATACTCTGTGAATAGTCCTCAGCCCCGTAATACACATCCTTCATATTTGTTGTGTCAACCTGAAAGACTCGAAATCCTTTTTCCTTGCCAGCATTCCTTTTCTCGCCAGCCAGTCGAATCCTCTCCTTTGCCACAGAACAGATTGTGGGATACGCCCCATCTCCTGTCTCTTCTGGATACTGGATCAGAATGAATCGCCTTTTGCCTCCGTCCTCTTCGTTTAGCTTAAACACTGCCTCGGCCGTTGTTCCAGAGCCGCTGAAGAAATCCATCACCAAAGCGTCCTTGTCATAATGTGTGGAAAGCAGTTGGGCTATCAAATCTACTGGTTTCGGGTAGTCGAACTTCACTGGTATCTGGTAGGCTGCCAATTGCTTTTTGGCAATATCGTTGGAATAGTCATTGGAGATAAAATCAATGGTGGACATGATTCTTGTTTTCTCCCGATATGCGATCCCATAAGTGCCATCTGGCTGCTTTTCAATGGTAGCATTTAAATACCCCTTTGTGTAAATACGACCATTTTGAAAGACAATCCAGCCATTTGCCAGCCCAAATTCAAATAAGTCCTTAGACCATCTCCAGGCGTAATCTTTACTCAGATGCTTGCCCCTTTTTCGCTCTCTATACTTCTCATAGTCTGAGCCCGGATAGTAAGTCTTTCCCTCATACTCAATGGGATAATCCAGCGCTTTTGAGTAGCTGATGGAATTACAGTCCAGGGGCTGTTTCAGATTGTACCTTCCCCGTTCTGTTACATATTCAATAGAACTTCATAATATGCTAATTGAGTTTATGCAGAGAAGTT
>CANRZC010000337.1 GCA_947644185.1 uncultured Acetatifactor sp. | reverse complement strand
AATCGGGAATCTCATAGCGGTTTCCATCGATATCTGTCACAAGTAGCCTGGAATCGCTCAGATGAATCACTGCGTCACCGCTCATCTGCGTGGTAAAACGGCATGCTCCAAAGGTTGTGACTACATTCCAATAGGCATATCCGTATTCGTCCTTCACATCCAATACCTTCGTGATGACAGGTCTAAAATAGCGGAGTTTAATCTGCTCCTGCAGCATCTCCTGCTGATCCTTGTCAAGCTGTGAAAGCTTTTCCACAATACCGATTTCTTTTGCCTTCTCGTCCGCCTCCCGGATGGAGATAAACTCCTCAGGATTGGTCAGCGGAAATGTGAGATACACGCCTACCCGGGCATATTCTCTGGCAGGTTCTTGGGCTGTCTCCTTTAGCTTCAAGGAGACGAATCCACCCTCTGTCCTGTGAAATTCTGCATTCTCCCCTGTGAGAAAATGCATTTCCAAAAGCTCCTCCGATTCCTTTTTCAGAGCCTCCTCATCAAATTCCTGTAGATCTAGAAGATCCTGGCTGTCTCTTTCCTGTGCTTCCATGTAATATCTATTCCTTTCCGTAACCTGCAGCACAAAGCCCCAGGTACAAATTCTTGTTTACTCGATTCCTCGCATAGCAAGTGCCTTTGTCTGCAGCTCACTTAATTTATAAAAGGTTCCTTTCTTTGCCAGCAGCTCCTCGTGGGTTCCAGATTCCGTAAGTCTTCCATCATCCAGCACAATCAGATGTGTGGCATTGCGCAGGGTGGAGAGCCTGTGAGCGATGGACAGCACTGTTCTGCCCTTTTCCAGCTTTTCCAAAGATTTCTGAATGGCAAGCTCGGTCTCCGTATCCACTGCGGAGGTGGCCTCATCCAGAATCAGTATCTTTGGATCCGCCAGTATGGCCCTTGCAATGGAAATCCGCTGCTTCTCTCCGCCTGAAAGGGAGCGGCTGGAAGAGCCCAGAAGAGTATCATAGCCCTCTGGCATCTTACAGATGAAGTCATGGGCATTGGCCTGGACCGCCGCCTGGATGATTTCCTCCCTGCTGGCCTCCGGTCTGGCGTAAGCAATATTCTCCGCCACTGTGCCCATAAAGATATAGGTCTCCTGGGACACCATGGCCACATTTTTGCGAAGCTCCCTGAAGCCATACTGCTTTACATTGACTCCGTCCACCAGCACCTCACCCTCCTGGGTATCATAGAGTCTGGATATTAGATTCACTAGCGTAGATTTGCCTGCGCCAGAACGTCCCACAATGCCAAATACTTCCCCAGCGTTTACATGAAAACTGATATCCTTTAAAATAGGCTTATGAGCCTCATAGCCAAATGTCACATTCCGCAGCTCTATCTCTCCCTTGAATTCCTCAGGACGTAACGGGTTGGGCGATTCCTTCACCTCTGGAACAGCATCCATGATCTCGAACATACGCTGTGCGGAGTTCATGCACTGGGTGTACCAGCGGATCACTCGGGAAAAGAAATCCAGTGGCCACTGAAGCTGTCCCACGTAACCGGAAAAGGTAATCAACAGACCCAGCTCAATATTGGAGCCGCCGATGATCATGGCACCGCCTACAGCCCACACAAGGAAACTGATAGTGTCCTCCACGGAACGATACAGCGCATAAAATTTATTGTCATAACGGGCTAAATCCATCTCCGATGTGCGCACCTTGCCGTTATTTTTTGCAAAACGCGTCATCTCTTGCTCCTGTTGGCCAAAGGCCTTCACCACTCTGGCCCCGGTAAAGTTCTCATTCATCTGTCCCTTAAGCCGGCGATTGGCCCGGTGCCTCTTTCCATAATAATGCCACAGATGAGGTATCATTCGGTAGCTGATGACCACCAGCACCGGCATCAGCATAACAGACATCAATGCCAGCAAGGGATTGAGCAGAAACATGATGATAACTGTAGCCAGTATAGTCCCTACGTTGATTAAGAAATTCGGGATACCATCTATCAGAAAGCCGGATATCTCCTCTGCATCATCAGACACTCTTGTCATCAGGCCTCCTGTCTGCCTTTTGGAATAGAAGCTGATGGACAGTCTTCCCATGGAGGAGAATACCTGGCTCTTCATGGTAGCCACCACCGATGGGGCGATCCGCGCAGCCAACACTCCCTGGAGGATCCCAAGGATCTGAATGATCACCTTAGTCACAATCATGGAGATGACCAATACAGTCAAAGCAGTCACAAAACGGCCTGCTGGCAGATGCAATAGCGCCAGAAAATCTTCATTGCGGGCCAGAACCTGATCGTACAGAATGGTTCCGCTTAAGTATGGCCATACCAGATTCAGTCCTGCGGTTCCAAAGTAACAGAGTATCATCACTGCCAGATATTTTCTATATGGCTTAAAATAGGACAACACACGGAACAGAATCGACTTTTTGTCCATGCATTTCGGACATACCTTTCGCTCTTGATCGGGATAAATCATACCGCATTTCGGGCAGCACTCCTTTCCCTTCTCCACGTCCAGATCCTCTTTGGTTATCTCCTCATTCTTCTTTAATTTTGGGAATATACTGCAGACCTTGAGAAAGGTCCCCATTCTAGTATTGGAAAAATGACAAATGTTTCGCTCTACACCATCAATTTCGGCCATGAGCACACCTGTGGCCACCTGGCGCAGCACATCCATCTTTTCCACTTTGTCCAGATCATATATCTGAAGTGCAGGCTCAGTATCAAAAGCTGCATCTTCGCTGATCTGCCATCCACTATAGCCACCGAACTGATATTCCACCGAACGGCCTTTTTCTGTCTTCTCCCTGTATGGATAGGCGGCGATCAACAGCTTTCCGGTAGAATGTCCCTCCTGCTTGCTGAGAGCTACAATGGTATCTGCAAACCGGTATTCCATATCAAAATCAGCCATAGCCGCAAAGATGATTTCCTTCTCCTTTACGCCATACTTTTCGGCAATGTTGACGAAACTTTTTGGCAACTTCATTTTACTCCTCCCCTTTAATTTCCCGCCATTCGTTCTCCGCAAGATCCCCCAGCAGGAT
>CANRZC010000336.1 GCA_947644185.1 uncultured Acetatifactor sp. | reverse complement strand
GCTTTCCTTGAAACCAGGGACTAATAAAGAAGAAAAATTTGCTTTTTATAGAAAGTTTAAGTATATAATAGATACAACAAAAAAGACCGCAACAAATCGAAAGTCTTGCGGATAGGAAGTTTATGCCTATTTAGATGCATGATACTTGAAAATTTAGCGTAACTTATGATACAATTAGGTACGGTTTTGGAAGATTTCCAGTTTTTAGAAACATAAGATAAATTCTGTGCGCTAACTGACCAGCCTCAGCCGTTCCTGGCATCGTACATGTTCCTTGCCAGTAGTCAGCAGATAGATACGAGTGGTGTTAATAGAGCTGTGACCCAGTACATCTGCCAGCTTTACGATATCCCGTGTAGCTCGATAGAATACAGAGGCGAACAGATGGCGCAGATTATGAGGGAACACCTTGGAGGCCTCCACGCCAGCTTCCCTGCACAGGGATTTCATGGCCCGCCACACTTGGAAACGTGTCAGAGGGGTACCGTCGCTGGAGCGGAATATGGCACCGGAGGCGTTTTTCTGCTTTTTGGAGAATTTTAACAGCTTCAGCGTCAGCTTTCTGGGCAGCAAAATCGTGCGGATTTTGCCCTTGAGAGAAATGCTAGCCTGTCCTGCCTGTGCGGCCTCCACGGTAATGTACTTCACTTCCGATACCCGGATACCAGTGGCACAGATTGTCTCCATGACCAGTGCCAGCCATTCTTGTCCCTGCCGCCTGGCAGTTTTTACCAGCAGGTCATACTCGGATCGTGTCAATTCCCTGGACGTGTCCCGAAACATTCGTCGCTGCATTTTCAGAAACTTCACCCGGCAGCCTTCCCAACCGAGAAAACAAAACAGACCATTGACAGCGGAGAGCTTGGCATTGACTGTGGCCGGAGACATGCCCTGGGCTGACAAATATGCCTTCCACTGTGTGGCTGTCTCTTTGGTAACAGGCTTGTCTTCTAACCATGCGGCAAAAACACGAATATCCCGCAGATATTTTTCTATGGTAGCCTCCGCACGTTCCTCGGAACAAAGGTATTGCAGATACGAATCAATGTGAGATTGGGTCAAAATATAGTCTTCCATAGAAAGGACCTCCTGGGCTTTTGTCTTATTCGCTTATGAGCTGTATCTTGGAGATGTCACTGTCAATTGCCATGGAGAAATTGGTATAGTAGACCACAAAGCCAGGCTTTGCGCCATTTGGTTTTTTAACATGCTTTTTCTGGATATAGTCAATTTCCACTTTTTCCTGCCCTCTGCCCTTGGAGTAGTAGGCTGCCAGACGGGCGGCCTCCTCAAAGGTACGGTCTGGCAGTTCAGCTGCGTTTTCCATTTTGACTACCACGTGGGAGCCAGGCATTTGTTTTGCATGGAACCACCAGTCATTTCCAGTGGCAAACTTAAAGGTCAGCTCGTCATTCTGGAAATTATTCTTTCCCACATACATATGGAAGCCGTCGCTGCTGAGATAGTGGAAGGGCTTGCTGGCGGTATGCTGACGCTTTGCGCCTTTTTGGCCGCCTGCTTTTCTGCGGATATACCCGCTCTGGATAAGCTCCTCTTTGATCTGCGCCAGATCTTCCTCGTGCAGAGCAATGTCCAGGGCATTGGCAATGGACTCCAGGTGTTGGATCTCTTCACTGACTTCCTGGGTCAACTGGGAGAGAGCCTCGTGAGTCCGTTTCATCTTTCCATATTTGTCAAAATATTTTTTGGCATTCTCTGTGGCTGTCAGAGTAGGATCCAGAGGAATGGTTATGGTCTCGTCTGTGTAATAGTTTAGGGCTTCCAGAGATTTTGCACCAGGAACAGCACTATAGCCATAGGTGTTCAGCAACTCTCCGTAAATGCGGTAAGTCTCACGCTTTTGAGTGTCCTTCATCTGGCGCAGCTGCAGGTCATATTTTTTGACATTCCGTTCCAGTGCAGTCTGTACAATACGGCGCAGATCTGCTGATTTTTGCCGGATACGGGTCAGAACATTCTTCTCTGCATAGTAATGCTCCAGCAGGGCGGACATGGAATCGTAGGGGACTACCTGTCCTCCCGCAGGTTGCCCTATGTTGACCAAATCGGTCGATACAGTTCCCTGCCTTTGGTGGTCAGTGGCAGGGTACCCGTATATGGTCAGCGGCAGGGCGCAGAATTCTACTGGCTTATTGTTTACATAGGCGATATTGGGACAGAAGCTTTCCTCTCGGATGGCAGTACACATATGTGCAAAAACCCTGTAGAGCTGTTCATAATCCTGATCAGCCAACGCTGCAGTGGGCAGATCTGCGTCGATTCCGGCCTGGAAGCAGAGCTCCTGTGCCAGAATGGGAGAAATGCCAGTAAAGCTGCCATAGAGGGCTTTGAACACAGCCTGGGGCTTGGCGGAAAGGAGCCTTTGAAAATCCTCCTGCCCGGTGGACAGGGCATCCATCTTATCCTGGGTATGGGCTACAAAATAGGGCTTGCCAGGCAGCACTTCCCGCAGGGAGCTGACAGCAGCAGAGATATGCTTGATGCTATCAATGATGATATCATTGTCGTCACAGAAGATAATATTACTGTGCTTGCCCATGATTTCCACTACCAGGGTCTTCCGGCAGAGATCTCCCATCTCATCCAGATGTTCGATATGGATATGGACAATGCGCTCCAGCCCTGGCTGGGAGATATCTGTAATGCGGCCGTTTTGCAGGTGCTTGCGAAGGAGCATACAGAAGTTTGGCGCTGTGATAGGGCTTGGCTTGTTTGTCTGGGTGAGATAGAGCAGGGGGAGCGAAGCATCCGCAGAGATCAGGAGCCTTTTCTGCCCACTTGGCTGCTTAATGGTGAGTAGCAGCTCATCCGCTTCAGGCTGGGCAATTTTGTAAAGTCGTCCGCCTATAAGTTCTTTTTTTAATTCTGTCACTACATTTGCTATTGTTACGCCGTCAAAGGCCATATTGAGATTCCTCCGTGTCTAAATCTGGGTTTTGACTCCCTTTTGCTTTAAAAAAGAAATGATTTCTCTGGCATTCTCTGTGTGGAAGTCATCAAATGTTACAAGCTTTTTTCCATCCTT
>CANRZC010000335.1 GCA_947644185.1 uncultured Acetatifactor sp. | reverse complement strand
GGGTCCGGCCGATCTCCACCGCCACCTCCAGGGAGACGGAGAGGATCAGGTCCAGGTTGTCCTTCTGCTCCTGATTCAGCTGGGTCGCTCCGCTCAGCTCGGTCATGCGGTTGGGCTGAGCGTTGATGACCTTGGGGTCAGGCGGCGCGACTGGCTGCTGAGGCGGATATTGACAATGTGGATAGCGATGACAATCGGGTGCTACTGATGACACTGCACTCTGCCAAAGGACTGGAATTTCCCAATGTATATCTGGCTGGGATGGAGGATGGACTGTTTCCGGGATACCTGACGATTAACTCTGAGGATCCCACGGATCTGGAGGAGGAGAGACGATTGGCCTATGTAGGCATTACCAGGGCCATGGATGAGCTCACACTGACCTGTGCAAAAATGCGGATGATTCGAGGAGAGACCCAATATAATGCGGTGAGTCGCTTTGTGGGGGAGATACCGGATCCGCTTTTAGAGAGCAATGCTGCACCGCCAAAGCGCTGGACAGTGAGTCAGGAATCCAGACCAGATGCCTTTGTGATTCCAGAGGAGGGGGCTTTTTTGGAGAGAAGCAGAGAGCAGGCAGGAAAAAACCTCCAAACGCCCTTTGGCCGTCCGAAGGCTATCATACGTCCCAGGACCACGCCAAAGGCAGATAAGCCTTATATTGCAAAGGGTATCGGGAGCTTGAACCAGTTGACAGGTATTTCCAAAGGAGTGGCACATCAAGCGCCAGAGGCGCTTTCCTATGGGGTGGGAGATAGGGTTTCCCATGTGAAATACGGCCAGGGGAGTGTACAAAAGATTGAGAGGGAACCTAGGGACTACAAGGTCACAGTTGATTTCGATAGGGCAGGACAGAAAATTATGTATGCTTCTTTTGCAAAATTGAAAAGGTTGTAGTATTTTTGAAACGAATATGATATAATAGAAATTGCAAGGTGATTTCTACAATCCCTGTATACGACAAATAAAGGGCAGTCCGATCTGCCGAGATGGAGGTAATCTTATGAACAAACTTGAGAATTTGATTGATATCGCCAGGCTGAATGAACTGCTTGGAAGGAAGGAAGAAGAAAAGAAGGAATGTAATGTGGTGCTGTGCATTCTGGCAGCATTGGGTGTCATCGTGGCAGTGGCAGGTATTGTATACGCAGTCTATCGTTACCTGAACCCTCATTACCTGGACGACTTTGAGGATGAATTTGAAGATGAGTTCGAGGATGAAGAAGACGAGGAAGTAGAGGATGACGACTTTTTCGTAGATGAGGGAGAGAACTAAACAAATGAAAAAAGGACAGGTCTATGAAGCCACGGTGGAAAGGGTGGATTTCCCTTGCAAGGGCATAGCCCAGACGAAGGAAGGCGCCGTCATCGTAAAGAACAGCCTGCCCGGCCAGAAGATAAGCTTAAGCATAAGTAAAGTGAGAAACGGGAAGGCGGAAGGCCGTCTTCTGGAGGTGATGGAAAAGTCACCTCTGGAGACAGCCAGTCCGTGTTCCCATTTTGGCGTATGCGGAGGCTGTGCTTTTTTGTCTTTGCCTTATGAAGAACAGCTACAGGTGAAAGAGGGACAGGTGAAGCGTCTGCTGGACGGTTGTTTGAGTAGGCAGGAGAGCGCGTGGCAGTGGGAGGGTATCAAGGCAAGCCCGGTGGCCTATGGGTATCGGAATAAGATGGAGTTCTCCTTTGGAGATGAGAGGAAGGATGGGCCTCTTACGCTGGGAATGCATAAGCGGGGCAGTTTTTATGATGTGGTGACGGTGGAGGATTGTCAGATTGTGGACAGTGACTTCCGATTACTTTTGAAGACGGTGTTGGAGTATTTTGCAGAGTATCCGTCGCCCCATAGAATTTCGTATTATCATAGGATGCGCCATGAGGGATACCTACGACATCTTTTAGTGCGCAAGGCATCCCGCACAGGGGAGATTTTGGTGGCGTTGGTGACTACGTCCCAGAGTCCGTGGGGGGCTTCGGCAAAGGACTGTGGAGAGGCAGGGGTTCTCAGAGCGCAAGATAGAGAACAGTGCGCTGAGAGGTCAGGAGAAGACATACCGCCTGAAGAGGACAGAGCGGATAAATTGGCGGAGACAGAAGAAACATTGATAAATGGCTTTTTAGAGAGACTGCTCAGGTTAGAGAGAGAGGGCAAGCTCCAGGGGCGATTTGCGGGAATTTTACACATTGTCAATGATTCTCAGGCGGATGTGGTGAAGAGTGACCGCACGGATATCCTCTATGGGCAGGACTATTTCTATGAGGAGCTGCTGGGGCTTCGGTTTAAGGTGTCTGTGTTTTCTTTTTTCCAGACCAACACCTATAGCGCTGAGGTGCTGTATGAGACCGCTCGCTCCTATATTGGTGAGCTGGGAAGCGGCCGCCCGGACAAAGCGCCGGACAAGGTGGTATATGATCTGTACAGCGGCACAGGTACCATTGCACAGTTGATGGCCTCTGCGGCAGGCAAGGTCATCGGCGTGGAGATTGTGGAGGAGGCTGTGCTTGCAGCGCGGAAAAATGCCCAGATGAATGGACTGGAAAATTGTGAGTTTATCGCCGGAGATGTGCTCAAGGTCCTTGACACAATTGAAGAGAAGCCAGACTTTATCATTCTGGACCCGCCCCGGGACGGAATTCACCAGAAAGCATTGCAGAAAATAATTTCTTATGGTGTGGAGCGGATAGTGTACATATCCTGCAAGCCCACCAGTCTTGTGCGGGATCTGGAAGTTTTTTTGGAGAACGGCTATCAGGTGGAGCGGGCAGTGGCGGTGGACCAGTTTCCCTGGACAGGGAATGTGGAGACGGTGTGTTTGCTTTCCAAGGGACAAATTGATTCTAAAAAGATATGAGTAGAGTATGCTAATGGAAAACAAACAGCCTTTCTGCCTGTGGGAGAAATCCTACGGGCATTTTCTTTTTAAAAGAATTCCCGGGTATTCATTGACAAATAGATCTACATGATGTAGACTAAATGTAATCTACACTATGTAGATAGATGAAAGGAGGTATTTATATCATGGCGAAAGCTGAAACAGATAATGCAGCAGTAGAG
>CANRZC010000334.1 GCA_947644185.1 uncultured Acetatifactor sp. | reverse complement strand
CAGACTTTTTGAAGTTAATGCCAAAGCTCGCGAGTTTGGTTTTGAATTCATCATCTCTCCTCAGGAAGGGCCCTTTTCCACCTCCTGTCAGGCCATAAGAATAGCCGTAGTTGGCCGTGTTCCATCCAGTGGGCAAATCAGCCTCATCCATCTCTAAATTTACAGGTGTGCGGCCTTCCTCCCCTTCTTTCCATCCCCAAACTTTTCCGACTGGTCCATTGTTGGAGGTCCATTTGAGCTCTGTAGAACTGCCAATATAATTCCACCACCACAGAGCAGCTTCGATATTCTCCGTTTTCGCATTGAAGACTACACCGCAGCGATTTGCGAACACATCGTTGGCTCTTGCCGCCATCAGCGGTTCCACTCCGTCCTTTGCCTGAATAGGTTCCACCCAGGTGTACTGCAGCGCTAACTCCTTATCCATGTAGGTGTGAGGCGTCCAGCCATAGAAGCATCCCACCTCGCCGTCAGACAGCTTTGCCGCGAATTGCTCATAGGGCTGGGAAAAACCTTCCTTATCTATAACACCTGCCTCAATCATCCGGTGCACGAACTCAATGTACTCTCTGAATTCTTCTCTGTCCAGCGTGGACACAACCTTGCCATCCTCGATCATATACATAATGTTGCCCAGACCCGTTCCAGGCCCGGCGATTCCCCAGAAGCCCGCCAGTTCATAAATCTCGCTTGCCCAGAAGCTGTTGGCAAACAGATAGGGAATTTCATCACTGGTCTCTCCATCCCCATCCATATCATTGTCCCGAAAGGCACAAAGCATATCAAAAAACTCGTCCAACGTAGTAGGAACTTCTAAGTCCAGCTTTGCCAGCCAGTCCTTATTGACCCACATGATACCCTCCACACCACCACCGATAGAGGTCTTCGCGCCATTCATCAGTGAGCGGATGGAGCCATCCGGCCAGGTTATCATATCCAGCCCCAGCCCTTCCTGCTCATAATCCGCCAGAATATTCGGCGCATAGGTCTCCAACAGACCTTCCTCAGATAAATCATAGAACAGATCCGGATCATTTCGGATGTCTCCCTCTCCCACCATGCCCAGCATAATGTCTGGCAGGGTTTTAGAATCAGCCAGCATGACGCTCATTTTACTATTAATACTTTCGCTGTCTATCTTCATAATGTTGACCTTGATGCCGGTGGCTTCTTCCGCCATTTTTATAATGGTCTTATCCGTAACGTCATCGCTCTTGTCCAACGCATTCCCCACAAGTCCCACCGTAATTTCGGTTCCCGCGAAAGCATCCAGAGCAACCTCCCCAGTATTTTCGCTTTCTTTCGATGCCTCTTCCTGCTCCTCTGTGCTTTCCTCCGAAGACACCTTCGTGTCCTCTGGCGCCTTAGAATCTTCAGCTCCAGTCTCTGTGCAGCCTACCAGAGAGGATACAGCCAGTGCCAATCCCAGTAACAATGCTACAGCTTTTCTCTTCATTCCTTTTCTCCCTTCTTTTTGTACATTCTTATCATAGTTTCCTGATCAGCCCTTGATAGAGCCTACCATAACCCCCTTCATAAAATATTTCTGTAAAAACGGATACACACATATTATGGGTGCGGTGGACACCACAATGACACTGTATCGTATTACCTGTACCAAATTCTGCATTTCTTTGAGCAGCTCGGGATCCAGATCGGTCTCTCCCGCTGCTGTGGAAGTGGCAAATAGGATTTCCCGCAAGAACATCTGCAGCGGATACTTATTGCTGTCCGACATATACATCATGGCGCTAAAATAGGAATTCCAGTGTCCTACCGCGATGTACATCACCATGACCGCAATGATAGCTTTGGAAAGGGGTAACACTATCCAGAAGAAAAATTTCCCAATACCGCACCCGTCAATTCTAGCGGCATCTGTCAGTTCCTCCGGAATATTGCTGAGCAGGAAGGATCTGACTACAATAATGTTGTAGACCGATACGCTGCCCAGAATAATCAAGGCCAGGCGATTATTCAGCAGTCCCAAATCCCGAACCACCATATAGCCAGGAATCATACCGCCACCAAAGAACATGGTAAATACAAACAATTTCATTAGGATACTGCTGCCAGGCACATCCTTTCTTGAAAATCCAAACCCCGCCATCATAATGACTGCAACTCCAAACAGTGTGCCAAATATCGTGTAAAAAATGGTATTGCCGTACCCTATCAGAATTCTCTTATCCCGGAATACCTCTATATAACCCGCCAGCGTCGCCCCCTGGGGATACAGCAGCAGTTTTCCACTGTTCACATAGGAGGGGTCGGAAAAGGAGGCCACCACCACAAAATAAATGGGATAAAATACGATTATAACAAACAATATCAGAAACAGATTACACAGGAAGTCAAATAGTCTGTCATTCCAAGTCCTCTTCATGCGCACCCGTCTATTCTGCTTTATTCCTACAGCTCTCATCCCCATGGCACCTCCTACCACAACCCAGAATCCGTTATTTTCCCGACAATTTTATTTGCAATGACCAATACGATGAAATTAATAATATTGTTAAATAGTCCTATGGCTGACGAATAGCTGTATTGCTTCTGCAGGAGCCCCAGGCTGTAGACATAGGTAGATATTACCTCCGATACATGGCTGTTTAAAGAATTCTGCATAAGGAACACCTTCTCATATCCCACTCCCAGGATACCGCCACAGTTCATGATTAAAATGATAGCCATGGTAGGTGTGATAGCCGGCAAATCAATGTTCCATATCCGCTGTAATTTGCTGGCACCATCAATCATAGCCGCCTCATGAAGGGAAGGGTCCACACCAGCCAGAGCCGCCATGTAAATAATGGAACCCCAGCCCAGCCCCTGCCATATGCCGCTCCACACATACATATGGATGAAATATTTTGGTTCTCCCATAAAATAGATATCTCCCGGTCCTCCCAGCAGAGATAGCAGCGTGTTCACGATTCCTGATCTGGGAGAGAAAAACAGAGATATCATTCCCACCAGCACCACAGAGGATATAAAGTGTGGCATATAGGTAATGGTCTGAGCAAACCGTTGGGAGCGTGTGGAGAAAGCGTACAATGCACTCGTTAAGG
>CANRZC010000333.1 GCA_947644185.1 uncultured Acetatifactor sp. | reverse complement strand
ACGAACGCCGTCCGCTATTGAGTGTGATTGTTCCTACTAATTGGGGATAACACAGTTGATAGAATAGCGTCACCGTCTCCTCTTCCTCTAAGGAGAATACCTGTCCTGCGTCACTTAGTCTTCCCGGGTTGCTGCTCTCCCATCGCACCCTAATAGGAAAGTCCTCATATTTTTCCTCTAGGTTCAAATCAGAAGTCACATTCTGCAAGCTATCATTGGATCCCAGTATATATTCGGGAAGCCTTTCCAAAAACAGGTCAAACAGCCTTTCTGTCTCTTCCTCAGCTAAAAGCTTTGGCTCCACCTCCACCTGAAAATCCATTTGCTGTTGCCCATAATCCGTCTGAATCTTGATTTTCTGTGGCTCCTCTCTATAATTCCCCCGTGCTACTGCTCCATCCTCTCCCAAAACAGCCTTGTCCATGGCGCTGAATTTAGCTGCCGCTCCAAACAGTGTCCCTACGAACAAAACTGCCAGGCAAATTGCAGCCTTTTTTCCATAATACGCTGTCTTTAGCCCCTCCTTTGTCTCCCCTGGGAAAAGGCTTATCAAATCTCTTTCCACCTGAGGGGAAGCAAACAGTATCGGTACTTTATGGCCGATTTTTTGATAGAGATACAGTGCTATTTTGTAAAAAGGCTTTAGAAGTGAGAACACATCTGGTGGCGCATCCTGCTTTCTTGCCAATAGATACAACACTAGAAATCCTATGGATACTGCCAGCGCAATCCAGTACAAATCCACCACCTCCTATGCCACGTCTGCCATAATTCCTTTCATGATGTGCTCCCCCAGTAAATAAGCACCCAGATAGAGTCCCAGGCAACCAGTCATCACGATAACGCCTACCATATTGTGATACAAAGAATCAAAATATCCCGGATTTCCCATATCGATATAAAGTAATATTCCAAAGGGCATTATCTTCATAATGGTCAGCTCCATTTTTTTACCCCCTAGAAACATCTGTATTTCCTGGCGCAGTTCAATCTGTCTGCCTATCTGGTTCGCCGTATTTCTGATGATTTCTGCCATATTCCCGCCGTTTCTTTTTGCAAGGGCAAAAATCTGTGCAAACTGTGCAATCTCCTGGCAGTCACTTCGCCTGGCCATGTCCTCCAAAAGACCCTCCAGGGAAATATTGATCTTCAACCCCCTTTTGATAAGCTTTAGCTCCTGGCAGATGGAAGCCTCCTCCCCGTACATTAACACCATATCTGTTCTGCATTCCAGGAAAGCATTCTCCACAGAATACCCAGCCTTCAGGAATG
Organism: uncultured Acetatifactor sp.; assembly: GCA_947644185.1. Lineage (GTDB taxonomy): Bacteria > Bacillota > Clostridia > Lachnospirales > Lachnospiraceae > Acetatifactor. Next base: position 1,808 of record CANRZC010000333.1, on the reverse strand, counting down.
TGGCCACTGCCAGAATACACTCTCTAAACTGTCCGGCCAATTCCTCTCTTGCCCTCTGTAGCTTTTGCTGTCTGAGCAGGCAAAAGGCAACTACCCCTATAGCGGAAAGTGGAATCAATGCCCAAAAGCTTCGGTAAAAGAAATAGGCAAATCCTCCTGTCACACTCACACACACAAACAGGGTCCTGACAAGCTCCCCCTTTTTCCAGGTATAGTTATGATAGTCCTGCTGCTTTAAGCTTTTCTTCATGGAGTAACCCTCCCTTCCTGGATAAATTCCCTAAGACATGTCCCCTGCTATCCTCCCCTTCCTCCTCAAACAAAAACAATGGGTTCATCTGAATTTCATTTTGTTGGCAGCAAGCCACCTCTGTGATTTCCAGCACTTTTCTGGATTTGTCCCGCAGCCTTCCCAAATGGACAATCACATCCAGCCCAGAAGTGATCTGTTGTCGGATTGCAGCTAACGGCAGCTCCATTCCCATCAAAACCATATTCTCCAGCCTGGCCAACATGTCCTTTGCACTGTTGGCATGTCCGGTGGACATGCTGCCGTCGTGCCCTGTGTTGAGACACTGGAGCATGTCAATGGCCTCAGCCCCCCGCACCTCCCCCACAATTATACGGTCTGGCCGCATACGCAGAGATGACTTGATCAGATCCCTGATAGTGATTTCATTACAGCCTTCCACATTACTGTTCCGCGTCTCCAGCCGCACTAAATTAGGAAGTCCCTGCAGCTGCAGTTCTGCGCTGTCTTCGATGGTAATGACCCGTTCTTCCAAGGGAATATAGTGTGACAAAACATTTAGAAAAGTGGTCTTTCCGCTTCCAGTGCCACCACTGATGAAGATATTGTACTTGGCCTTTACCAGCCTTTCTAAAAAGGCTGCTGCCTCCTGGGAGATAGAATTGCTTTGAATCAGCTGCTCCATTGTAATTGGTTTCTCGGGAAAACGCCTGATTGTGACGATTGGTCCATTGAGTGCTATGGGATTCATGACGATATTTACCCTGGCGCCATCAGAAAGTCTTGCGTCCACAATGGGTGACGCCTCATTTACCACCCGATTGCACCCTGCCACAATCTGCTGTATCACATCCTGAAGCTTCTCTGTGGATTCAAAGCTGATGTCCAGCTCCCGCAGCCTTCCATTCTGTTCCACGAAGATGTGATCCTTGCCATTGATCATAATCTCTGTGACGGAGCTGTCCTCCACAAATATCTGCAGGATATCCAGTCTGCGCAGAGAGTCAAACAGCTCCTGTCTCAGTCGCCTGCGGACAGCTACCGGACAGGCCATCAGCCCCTGCTCCAGTATGACCTCATCTATGGTATCTTCCACCTCGGCATCTGTGAAATCCTTCACAAAGTCCATGCGCTCCTGAACTTTGCTCCGCAGCTCCTTTTTCAGTTCCGCATATTCCATTCAGTCTTCCTCTCCCTCCTCCAAACCCTTTAAAAGTCCCTTCACCAGATCTGCAAGTTCTCCTTTTGTCAGCTGTTCCAGCTCTTCTGGCAGCCTCTGGATATGGGCCAGAGACAATCGTTTCGTCTTGCCCAGCACATCCCCATATTCATACAACGCCAGAACCTGCTCATATTGAAGCAGCTTTCCCTTGGCGATTCTGTCCTCCCTTATCAGGGTATAGACTTGTCTGCACATGCGGAGAATTTCAAATAGTCCCTGCATACTCTCACTCAGGTCCAATACCACATACTCATATTCTTCCAGCTCTTCGATTCTCTCCAGCAGACCCAGCCACTCCTGGGCTGTAACCGATAATAGGTTCTGCCCTGATTTCAT
>CANRZC010000332.1 GCA_947644185.1 uncultured Acetatifactor sp. | reverse complement strand
GAACCATAAGAAAGCTGAAAACCATCTGAACCATCAAATGCCATTTTGGAGCGCCTAACCCCATTGCCCCATACCGATAGCTATCTGGTACAGTTTGCAGTGCCCGCTGGGTATTTCGTATAATCAGGGGCAACACCATGAATGTCAGTGTAAGAGCCCCACATAGCAGAGAATACCCCATCCCCATTACATTTCCAAAAAATACCATGCCAAAAAGTCCAAAAATAACAGATGGAATTCCTGCCAGAGTCTCGGTTGAAAATTCGATAATCCGCACCAATCTTCCCGGTTCTGCGTATTCATTGAGATAAATAGCGGCTCCTATCCCCACAGGGACTGCTATCCCCATAGTAAGCAAAATCAGATACAATGTATTTACAAGACTTCCGCCAATGCCTACTGTCCCTCGCCATACACTTGTGACAGAGAGGAGGAAGCGGAAGCTCAAAACCCGAAAACCTCGAAAAAACAAATATCCTATGATTCCTAAAAGCAGAAATACAGAAAAATGGGCTGCTCCATGAATTGTCCCCAGGAGAAAAATCTCCATGGGCCTTCTCCTTTTTTGATAGAGTGTCTTCTGATTCATGAGCTTTGTCGTCTTCTCCTCTCCTTTTTATTCTTTCCATGTCTGCCCTCTGAGTACCCTGGTCAGCCACAAATTGATCAGCATAATGAAGAAAAAGAGCACAAGTCCAATGGTGAAAAGCATCTGTCTGTGAAGCCCCTGGGCATATCCCATCTCACTTACAATGGCTGTGGTGAGAAATCTGACTGAGTGAAAGGGGAATGGCATATTTACACTTCCTCCAGACACCAAGGTGATTGCCATAGCCTCCCCCATGGCTCTGCCCAATCCCAACACCACTGCTGTGGCGATACCAGGACCTGCTGCCGGCAACACAGCCCAAAAGCAAGTCTGTACCTTGGAAGCCCCTAACGCCAGCGACGCCTCCCTGACAGATGGCTTCACTGCTCGGATAGAAGCTTCGCTAATATTGATCACTGTGGGCAGCATCATGACAGCCAGCACAATCCCTGCGGCAAGAAGGTTAGCCCCTCCTGTAAACTGGTGGGTCTGAGAGCCTGCAAACAGGTACCGCTCCAGCCGGTACATCCAGGGATTTAACAGATAAATCCCCAGCAATCCGTATATAACGGAAGGAATCCCAGCCAGCAGCTCCACTGCACTTTTTACCAGCTCAATTCTTTTATGTGACCCACTCTCTCCTGCCTCCTCCACCAGGTAGATTGCCGTCAAAACTCCCAGTGGAATGCCCATAAGAGCAGCTAAAAAAGTACCTACAATACTGGTCAATATCACATATAGAATTCCGAATTGAGGCTCATCAGCTGTAGGCTTCCACTGCGTTCCCAGAAGGATTTCTGCAAGTCCCACCTGCTTGATGGCCGGTAATCCACTTTGGAGCATATAGACAGTAATAGCCAATACCGCTAGCAAAGCCACAGCGGCGCAAATGGTACATAGCATCTGCGCCGCTGTCTCTTCCACTGCCTTTCGCCTCTGATAGCTCATGCACACCCCCTATTTTTGCTTTGCCCCAACTATTTTCACAAAACCTGCCTTCTCTACCATATTTTGTCCTTCCTCACTGTACACAAAATGAAGCCAAAGCTGTACCAAATTGCTCTGCTCAGACAGCTGTCCCTGTGTGACCATTAGGAAAGGACGGCATAAGGGATATTCTCCGTTTTCCACATTGGCAGCAGTGGGTTCTATCCCATCCAATGCAATCACAGATACATTACTGTGAACACCTGTCACATCAAAGGAAACATATCCAATGGCCCCAGGTGTGGATGCTATTCTTGCCACCACAGCTCCCGTGCTGTCTAATTCATTGGCGTATGTACACTGTCCCCTTATCCCCATCAAATTCTCAAACGCCTCTCTCGTACCAGAACCGGCCTCACGGCCTATCAGGACAATGGGTATGTCATCTCCCCCAAGTTCTGACCAGTTGCGAAGCTTTCCTGTATAAATATCTGCCAGTTGCTGTTTTGTCACCTCTGTCACAGGATTCCTTGGATCCACACATATGGCAATTCCGTCCAAGGCCACCACGTAGCCTGTCACTCCTCTGGCCTTTTCCGATTCTGACAGCTCCCTGGAAGCGGTTCCAATGTCTGCACTTCCCTGTGCCACAGCCTCAATCCCAGCACTGGATCCCGTAAACTGTACTGTCACAGTAACCTCTGGATATTGCTCCATAAAGGCTTCTGCCAGAGCATCTGTCAGCTTTTCCATGGAAGAGCTGCCGGCTAGCTGAAGACTGGTTTCCTTTGTCAGACTGGCATTTCCTCCAAATCTGCTACATCCCACAATACATCCCAATACCAAAGCCCCTGCTGCCAGCCCCCAAACTCTACTAAGCTTTTCCGCCATCCCTTTTCTCCTGCCACCCAGTATCTACGCTTTTTTATCTAGCTCCATATTGTGGCCAGAATCCCCTCTGCAATGGCCTGGGCTGTCTCCTGAAAGCGTTCATCCAGCAGACGATTGTCCGCGTCTGTGTTGATAAAGCCCACTTCCACCAACACCGCAGGCATCTGGGTCTGGTTCAACACCACCAGATTCCGCTGTTCATTGATTCCCTGATTCTCATACCCAACCTGTTCCAGTCTAGTGTTGATATTTCCGGCCAATTTTGCCGCCTGTCCATAGCCATTGTATACAAGGGTTTCCACCCCGGTATACTGATTGGGATAAGGACTGGAATTGCGATGGATGGACACAAAGTAATCTCCCCCTACCGCATTTCCCTCCTGGGCTTTCTGTTCCGGGGATTCATATACATCCGTCGTTCTGGTATAATAAACATCTACGCCATTTTCCTCCAGAATTTGTCCTATTGCCAGTGTCAGTGCCAGTGCGTCATCCTTCTCCCGTCTGCCCTGATACACCGCACCTGGGTTGTTCCCACCATGTCCAGCATCCAGTACCACCAAAGCCATGGTTTCACCTCCACATCCCTTTTTATATCCTATGTAAGAGGCTTGTTTTTTGTTCCTGTCCTCTTTCGGTAAAACCATTTTCTTTTCTACCATTACCTTTTCGTCC
>CANRZC010000331.1 GCA_947644185.1 uncultured Acetatifactor sp. | reverse complement strand
CAATTGCAGTGGAAACAGGAACCTTCGGAACCGCTAAGACAGATTTATGAGGGTGCATCTGTTTACTGCGCTGGGCGCGCTGAAGGTGGGCATGGACATCCTCCTTAAGGAAGAGCATGTGGAGATTGACTCCATCCTGGGACACGGCGGGCTTTTCAAGACGAAAGGCGTAGGCCAGAGCATCCTTGCGGCGGCGATCAATGCGCCGGTATCTGTTATGGAAACGGCGGGCGAGGGCGGCCCGTGGGGCATGGCGCTCCTTGCATCCTACATGGTCCGCAGGGAGGAGGGCGAGAGCCTTAAGAGCTACCTGGCGGATAAAGTGTTTGCCGGAAACGAGGGAACCAGCATGGAGCCGGATGCGAAAGACGTAGAGGGCTTTGAAGTCTTCACAGAGAGATATAAAAAAGGCGTGGCTATCGAGCTGGCGGCAGCAGAGAATCTGGTGTAGGATGATGCTGGAGCGTGTAGCGGAAAATGGAGCTGTACAAAAAAGTACAGCTCTTCATCATAGTTTGGACAAGGGCTTGCCTGAACTGCAAAAGTATATTATTATTAAAGAGATGAGGAGATGTAAAAATGCTTGAACAACTGAAAAAAGAAGTGTATGAGGCGAATATGCTGCTCCCAAAGCATGGGCTTGTGACATTTACCTGGGGAAATGTGAGCGGGATTGACCGGGAAAAAGGGCTTTTTGTCATCAAGCCAAGCGGCGTTGAGTACGATCAGCTGAAACCGGAGGATATGGTAGTGGTAGACCTTGAGGGAAATAAGGTGGAGGGCAATTACAACCCGTCTTCCGACACGGAGACCCACGTCGTACTCTACAACCGATTTCCCAATATCGGCGGGGTGGTGCATACCCATTCTGCGTGGGCCACAAGCTGGGCGCAGGCGGGAAGAGGCATTCCGTGTTACGGCACGACCCACGCGGACTACCTCTATGGAGAAGTTCCCTGTGTGCGGAATCTTACAAAAGAGGAGATTGACGAGGCATATGAGAAAAATACAGGTGTGCTGATCGCCGATGATTTTGCCGCAAATAACATTGACTATGAGGCAATGCCCGCAGTGCTCTGCAAGAACCACGGCCCGTTCACCTGGGGGAAGGATGCCAATGAGGCAGTGCACAACGCAGTAGTGCTTGAGGAAGTGGCAAAGATGGCGGCAAGATGCGAGATGATCAATCCACAGAACAAGCCGGCACCCCAGGAGCTTCAGAATAAGCATTATTACCGGAAACATGGGGCGAATGCTTATTATGGGCAGCCTGGGAAATAAAATTACGCTTTTATGTACATCGCCCATTTTATTATGAAGAGCAGGAGGGATAAACATGGAAAGGGTACAGAGACCTAAGATTGACAAAAACAAAAGTATCGGGCGTAAGATAGGATATGTAGCTGCGCTCATGCAGGTGGTTTCCGTTGTGTTTGCAATGACTGTCTGCGTCTTTATGTTCAAGTCGCTTATTACGAAGATGCAGGAGGAGCGCTGTACGAATGGCACGAACATATTGTCTAAAGAATTAGGGAGAGTATCTGGCACGGAAGATATGAATGAAGTTCTTGACGACCTGAAAAACCGTATGGGATGTGAGTTCACGATCTTTGAAGGCGACACCCGGGCTTACAGTACAGTTACTAAAAATGGGGAGCGGGTAGTTGGAACTCAGCTGTCCTCTGAATTGAAGTCGGTTGTGCTTGACCAGGGAAAAAGCTATGTGGGAAAAGCAGATATTCTTGGTATTGATTACCTTTGCTCCTATGTTCCGACAAAGGGAGATGACGGGAAGATAGACGGCCTCATTTTCGCAGGCATATCTATGGAGGAAGTCAAGAAGGAGACATTCAGCGTTATTGTCATAGGTGTGGTGATAAGCCTTATTGTTATTGTAATCTGCGGTCTTTTTCTGCTGCGCTACCTTAAAAAGAGCGTTTCTATGCCTATGGGCGAAATTACGCATGTGGCGGAGCGCCTTGAGAAAGGCGATCTGGGATTGGGTAACGGAGAGACAGTGCAGGTCGGTGTCCGTTCCAATGATGAGATAGGAAAGCTAGGGCAGAATTTTGAAGGTACGATTCGCTGCCTGCGGTCTTATATAGGTGAAATTACTGATGTGCTCAACGCTATTGCCAACGGAGACCTGACGGAGAGCGCCACACAAGACTATATGGGTGACTTCCAGTCCATTAAACGGTCGTTAGACAGTATCCAGGATCAGCTGAATAATACAATGGGCCAGATTGCAGCCAGTGCAGATCAGGTTGCGTCAGGGGCAGACCATGTGTCCAGCAGCGCTCAGGCGTTGGCTCAGGGAGCTACGGAACAGGCCAGCTCCATCCAGGAAATTTCTGCCACGATTACAGACATTTCCGGCAGTGCAAGAAGGACTTCCGCAGCGGCTGAGGAGGCAGGCGATTATGTAAACCGTGCCGGAGCCCAGCTGGGTGTCAGCATGGATCATGTCAAAGAGCTGAATGAGGCAATGGGGCATATTTCTAATTCCTCTAAAGAGATTGGTACTATAATTGCTACAATCGAGAATATCGCATTCCAGATTAATGTGCTGGCGCTGAATGCTGCAGTAGAAGCGGCCCGTGCCGGTTCGGCAGGAAAAGGATTTGCAGTGGTGGCGGATGAAGTGAGCAATCTGGCATCTAAGTCCGAGGAGGCTACTAAGGCGACAAAAGAACTGATTGAAAGTTCTATCGCCGCAGTGGCCGAGGGCAGCCAGGCAGTAAACAGAGTCACGGAGTCTCTGGATAGAACCAGCGAGCTTGCCGGCAATGTGACAACTAAGATGGCAATTGTCGTGGAGGCAATAGAGAAACAGACGGCAGCGATTTCCCAGGTAACGGAAGGCGTTGACCAGATTTCTGCTGTGGTTCAGACGAATTCTGCTACCAGCGAAGAGTGCGCGGCTGCCAGTGAGGAGCTGTCGTCTCAGGCAGGCCTGCTTAAGAGGCTGATAAGTTCTTTCAAGCTGAAAGGCAACTATCGGTAAAAGGCTTAGAAAAGTAATAGAGAAATTTAAAAGGACTGCATATGGGAGGTGTGCAGTCCTGAGGAAAAAGTTATGAAA
>CANRZC010000330.1 GCA_947644185.1 uncultured Acetatifactor sp. | reverse complement strand
CTATAAATTCTCTTTTCTTCTCTCCGCCTCCGTGCGGATCAAATAACTCTTCTGGGCCTCCGGGAACGTGGCAGCAAAGGCTAGAAAAATCGACATATTCACATAATAGGTGCTGAAGAATATAGAGACAATTCTAGAGGTGGCCGCCAAGCCCATACCTCCCCCTGTCTGGAAGAACTGGATTCCCAAGCATAGGAAGCTTCCCAGAATCGTAAATAGCATTCCTGACAGCAAATATACATTGTAGCGATAGGTCCCCCAGGTATGCTCAAGGGTACTTCCAAGGCTATAATAGACCAACAGCATAATAATCGTAAAGGGATTCAAGGTGGATGGCGGCACAATGATCCATGTAAAGAGCCTCCAGATCTGGCCATGCAGAATGGCATAAGGATCCAGCGTTAGATTTAGCAGGAAATTTCCATTGATCCGCTGGATGATATACCCCACCACGTAGCACAAAATTAGAATCAGGGAAATATTGCTGATGGCATACTTCCCAAACTTTTTCTCAAAATTGCTCATATCTGTCACTCCTCTATAAAATAGCCTTCGAATCAATTGTATTTTATCATTCCCGCCTCCCTAAGTAAACCAAACTTTTCCTATTTTATATAAAAATCAGTTTTTTAATAAACTTTTAACAGGTCCAGCTATTTGCATTTTTTCTCACAGTGTACTATAATGTGCTAGAATGTCATGATGTGTCGATATTCTTTTCCAGTCTTTCCGACTGGGGTTTCATTTTAGGAAGGATGATTTTGTATGGAATTTACTACAAAAACCACGGACGATGCCAATGCTCTTCTTGGCGATGCCAATGCATTTCTTGGCTATGCCAATGCTCTTCTTGGCGATGCCAATGCATTTCTTGGCATTGATATAGGCTCCACCACTGTCAAGATTGCCATTCTGGACGAAAAGCACCATATTCTGTTTTCCGATTATGAGCGCCACTATGCCAACATCCGGGAAACTCTCCTAGGGCTTTTGCAAAAGGCTTATGAGCAATTTGGCAATCTGACCTTGCATCCTATGATCACAGGCTCTGGTGGTTTGACATTGGCCAATTGCATTGGAGTACCTTTCACCCAGGAAGTCATTGCAGTGGCCGCTGCCCTGAAGGAGCTGGCCCCAAAGACCGATGTGGCAATCGAGCTAGGCGGCGAGGATGCAAAAATCATTTATTTTGAAGGGGGCAATGTGGAACAGCGCATGAACGGCATCTGCGCAGGTGGAACAGGCTCCTTTATTGACCAGATGGCCTCCCTGATACAGACCGATGCTTCCGGTCTAAACGAATATGCCAAAGACTACAAGTCCCTCTATGCCATTGCCGCTCGCTGCGGCGTGTTTGCAAAGACAGACATACAGCCCTTAATCAATGAAGGTGCTACCAAGGAAGATCTGGCAGCCTCCATTTTCCAGGCAGTGGTAAACCAGACTATCTCAGGTCTGGCCTGCGGCAAGCCTATCCGGGGGCATGTGGCCTTCCTGGGAGGTCCGCTGCATTTCCTCTCAGAGCTGAGAGCTGCTTTCATTCGCACATTAAAGTTGGATGACGAACACGTCATTAATACAGATAATTCTCACCTTTTTGCGGCAATTGGTTCCGCTCTGCACGCAAAGGAAGACAGCTTTTGTTCCATGGAGGAAATGCTCCACAGACTTTCCTCCGACCTAAAGATGGAGTTCGAGGTAGAGCGCATGGAGCCGTTGTTTGCGGATCAGGAAGCCTATGATGCCTTTCAAGAGCGCCACAAGAAAGCCCTTGTGGGCAAAGCTCAGCTTTCCGATTACAAGGGCAATGCCTTCCTGGGTATCGACGCCGGATCTACCACTACGAAGATAGCCCTGGTAAGTGAGGATGGAGCCCTACTCTATTCTTTCTATGCAGGCAATGATGGCAGCCCTTTGAAAACCGCCATCCGTTCCCTGAAGGAAATCTATGAACAATTGCCGCCAGATGTACATATCGTCCGCTCCTGCTCCACTGGCTACGGCGAAGCCCTCATGAAAGCAGCCTTTCTGTTAGACGACGGCGAAGTGGAGACCGTGGCCCACTACTATGCCGCTGCCTTCTTTAACCCTGAGGTGGACTGTATCCTGGATATCGGCGGCCAGGACATGAAATGTATCAAAATAAAAGACCATGCCGTGGACAGCGTGCTGCTAAACGAAGCCTGTTCCTCGGGCTGTGGTTCTTTCATAGAGACCTTTGCCAAATCTCTAAACTATAGCGTAGAGGATTTTGCAGAGGCAGCAATTTTCGCAAAGCATCCCATTGATTTGGGTACTCGCTGCACTGTGTTCATGAATTCCAGAGTCAAGCAGGCCCAGAAGGAAGGCGCAGGTGTCCCGGATATCTCTGCGGGCCTGGCTTATTCTGTTATCAAGAATGCACTGTTTAAGGTTATCAAGGTATCCGATGCCTCGGAGCTGGGAAAGAATATCGTGGTCCAGGGCGGCACCTTCTACAATGACGCTGTTCTGCGCAGCTTTGAAAAAATCGCAGATTGCCAGGCAATCCGCCCTGATATTGCAGGTATCATGGGGGCCTTTGGCGCTGCCCTCATCGCCAGAGAGCATTTTGAGGAGGGCTATGAGACGAAGATGCTTTCCTACGAAAAGCTCTGCGCCCTAAAATATGAGACCAGCATGGCAAAATGCAGAGGATGTACAAACAGCTGTCGTCTTACCATCAACAAATTCTCTGGTGGGCGTCAATACATCTCTGGCAATCGCTGTGAACGGGGGATCGGTGGGCAAAAAAATGCCCATGATGTGCCCAATTTATTTGATTACAAGCTAAAGCGCCTGTTCTCTTATGAGTCTCTGGAGCCGGACAAAGCCCCCAGAGGCACAGTGGGCATTCCCAGGGTACTGAATATCTATGAGGACTACCCCTTCTGGCATACCTTTTTCACCAGATTGGGCTACCGGGTGATTCTATCCCCCAGCTCCAACAGACAGATTTACGAGCTGGGTATCGAATCCATTCCCAGTGAATCCGAATGCTATCCAGCCAAGCTGGCCCATGGGCATGTAGAATGGCTCATCCATCATAAAGTGGACTTTATCTTCTA
>CANRZC010000329.1 GCA_947644185.1 uncultured Acetatifactor sp. | reverse complement strand
ATGAAGGTTTATAAGGAGGGCAGAGAGGTTGCTCTAAGCAAAAAAGAAATACAGTTGCTTATATATCTGTGGGAAAATGCCGAGCGGATTGTCTCAAAGGTAGCAAATGCAGATGGAAGTGAGATTCCGGAAGCAGATCAGGAAGAGATTTCTTTTGTACTTGTAAGTGAAGGTGTGTATAGAGTAGCGTTAGCAGATGAAACAGGAAATACAACAGTTGAGGCTACAAATGGAACTGTAAAGGTTACTGGCCTGGATGGAGGTACCTATCATTTCGAAGAGACTGTGGCTCCTGATGGCTATAGCATCAATGAGGAGGGTGTTGATGTAACAATTACGGAAAATGAGACAGAAAATGTAAGTGAGGAAGACAGCATTATTGATACCAAGCTTTCCTCCCTTCCTTCCACCGGTGGCATCGGTACCACAATCTTCACCATTGGCGGATGTGCAATCATGGTAGTAGCAGCTGGCCTGTTCTTTGCAACCCGCAAGAAATCCACGAAGTAATCTTCGACAGGATGAATCGGACAGCATAAGCTGACACAAAAAAGTCCTATACAGCTAGCCGCGGGCGGCAGTGCCCGCCTGCGGCAGCTTCTTATTAAAAGAAAGGAATCACAACAGCAAGGAGAGCCCGGATGAAAAAGCTAGCGACATTTATCATAATTCCCATATTGTTTCTGGCCGGTTTGTCCCTGCTGCTGTACCCTTTAGTGGCAAACAAATGGAATGACTACAGACAGTCGCAGTTGATTAGCAGCTACGACACAGAAATCTCCCAGATGGAGGAGTCCGGTGGCATTGACTATGAAGCTCAGTGGGCAATGGCTCACAATTTCAACGATGAACTGGTGCCTTATATCCTCCCTGACTCCTTTGCCATAGCAGAGGCTACGGAGGAGAACAATGCGTACATGGCATGTCTGAACCTGACAGGCAATGGCATCATGGGATATGTAGAGATTCCAAAGATTGACGTAAAGATTCCAATTTACCACACCACCAGTGATGAGGTGCTGCAGATAGCAGCCGGGCATCTGGAGGGAAGTTCTCTTCCGGTAGGCGGTGAGAGCACCCACGCAGTGATATCTGCCCACAGAGGATTGCCCAGTGCCACACTTTTTACAGATTTGGATCGACTGGAGGATGGGGATTATTTCCTTCTCTATATTCTGGATGACATCCTTTGCTATCAGGTGGATCAGACTACAGTGGTGGAGCCCCATGAGACAGAGGCTCTGTCCGTGGTAAAGGGCGAGGATCTGGTGACTCTACTGACCTGTACACCCTATGGTGTGAACAGCCACAGAATGCTGGTGCGGGGACACAGAGTGCCCTATGAGCCAGAGGTGGTGGAGGACAGTGTACCTACGGCCATGCCACCTAGTCTACACACCAATTATTCACTTTGGGTTATCATAGGCCTTTCGGTAACTGGAATTTTCATCTTTCTTCTTTACCTGATTGACAGAAGGCGCCGCAGCCGTATCGCCCCGGACAGTGACATGGATTGGGTGGATCTGGATACGCCGGAGGAAAAGTGATGAAGAGAAAGATTACAGGAATTATATTTGGCATTTTGTTCCTGGTGGGGCTGGGTATTCTGTTGTACCCTACGGTGTCTGACAAGTGGAACGCCTACAGGCAGTCCCAGCTTATAAGCAGCTACGAGGAAGCGGTGGCGGAGTTGGACCAGGAGACCTACGATGAGATATGGGCAGCGGCTCATCAGTACAATGAGGCCCTCTGGACCAAAGGAGACAGGTACACCTTCTCCGAGGAGGACCAGGCAGAGTACGAGGCCCAGCTAAATGTGGCAGGGAATGGCATCATGGGTTCCATCGAAATTCCCGCTATCAATTGTTCTCTTCCTGTGTATCACGGCACAGAGGATGATGTGCTGCAGATAGCCATCGGACATTTAGAGGGGACTTCCCTTCCGGTGGGAGGCGAGAGTACACACTGCGTACTTTCTGGACACAGAGGATTGCCCTCAGCAAAGCTATTTACGAATCTGGACCAGGTGAAAGAAGGAGATATTTTCCTCCTAAAGATCCTGGGAGAGACCTTGACTTATGAGATAGACCAGATCCTCACAGTGCTTCCAGAACAGATGGAGGCGCTGAATTTGGCCAAAGGGGAGGATTATTGTACTTTGGTAACTTGTACACCTTACGGTGTCAATACCCACAGGCTGTTGGTTCGAGGGAAGCGTATTGAAAATCTGCCGGAGGATCCGGTGGAGACGCAGGCACCTGTTGTATCTGTTCCAGGGAACAGGGACCAGGGAATGTCCCTTTGGATGGCAGTTCTGGTGGTGGCAGTGCCTCTGGTGCTGGCGATAGTAATATGGCTGCTGTTCCGCAGACGGAACCGGTAAGAGGAAATCGGACTGGAAGCGGTTAAATGGTATAGAAAGCTTTTGGATGGAGGAGTCATCTATGAAAATGAAGAAGAAATGGATACGGATGCTGGCGATATTTGCCACCCTATTGGCTTTGCCTCTGACTGGTCAGGCGGTGGAGGGACAGCAGGAAATGCTGGATCCGGCTAAAAAATGTACGCTGACAATCAAGGTGGATGATGAAACGCCAGGGCAAGGCCAGGAATTCCAGGCGAATGTGAGCTTTGATTTGTATCAGGTGGCGGGGATCAAGCCGACGTCTGGGTATGACGGCTATGAATATGTACCATCGGCGGATTCCTTGACCGGAGCGGACAAGGTGATAGAAAGGGCCAATGAGCTGCTACTGGCGCAGGGCAAGGCTTCTGGTGAGGACACCATGGAGCTGGCCAGCAATACAGCGAGACTTGTATCCGAGAAAGCGCCGGAAAAGGGATATGTAGCTACAAAAGATGTGGCATATACAGGGGGAAAAGCACAGGATGTGGCCTTTGAAGGCTTGGAGGCGGGCCTCTATCTTGTCATTGCCAGAGGAAGCAATCTGAACATAAATGACAGGACAGATTACTTCTTCCAGACGGCGAAGAGCGACGACCCTACGGATTCAGGTAAATATATGGCTACTATGGCTTATTCGGATACAGAAGTGTATACTTTCCAGGCCATGCTGGTAACCCTTCCAGGGCTTACATCTAATAC
>CANRZC010000328.1 GCA_947644185.1 uncultured Acetatifactor sp. | reverse complement strand
GAATGCTTTTCTTCATTATGAATGCTTTTCTTCATTATGAATGCTTTTCTTCATTCCGTTCTCTGATGATGAAACGCAGTGGAGTCCCCCGGAATCCAAAGGTCTCCCGAATCTGATTCTCAATATATCTGGTATAGGAAAAATGCATAAGCTCCTTATTATTCACAAAGATAACAAAGGTAGGTGGTTTCACTGCAACCTGGGTCATATAATACAGCTTCAATCGCTTGCCTTTGTCAGAGGGCGGCTGCTGCATGGCCACTGCCTCTGTCATAATTTCGTTCAGCACACCAGTGGCCACTCTCATAGCATGGTTCTCGCTCACCATGTCTATGACATCGAAAAGCTTATTCAGTCGCTGTCCGGTCAATGCAGATATGAAGATAATTTCCGCATAAGGCATATAAGACAAGACATTGCGCACTTCTTCTGTAACACGGTAGATGGTCTTGTCATCCTTTTCCACTGCATCCCATTTGTTGACAGCTATGATAACTGCCTTCCCTCGATCATGGGCAATTCCTGCAATCTTCGCATCCTGCTCACTGACCCCTTCCACGGCATCGATGAGCAGCACTACAATGTCGGAGCGCTCTATGGCACCCACAGCGCGGACAATCATATAATGCTCCAGCTCTTCCTTAATCTTGTTTTTCCTGCGCAGACCTGCCGTATCAATGAACACATATTCCTTTCCCTTGTGGACAATTTCCGTGTCCACAGCATCTCTGGTGGTTCCTGCTATGTTGGACACGATAAGTCGCTCCTCCCCCAAAAGCTTGTTGATCAGAGAGGATTTCCCTACATTGGGTTTTCCTACAATTGCTACCCTGGTGCGTTCATCCTCTTCCTGGTCTGCTGCTTCCACCTGAAAGTAGGAGACCACCTCCTCCAGCATATCTCCCAGTCCCAGCTTGTTCACCGCAGAGATGGGATGAGGCTCGCCAATGCCCAGATTGTAGAATTCATATACATCCGCAGAATACTTATCTACGCTGTCTACCTTGTTCACCACCAGCACCACTGGTTTATGGGACCGCCGTAGCATGTCCGCAACCTTATCGTCCGCATCCACCAAGCCCTGCTTCACATCCACCAAAAAGATGATCACATCTGCCGTGTCAATGGCTATCTGAGCCTGGGCGCGCATCTGCGACAATATGATATCCTGGCTGTCTGGCTCTATGCCTCCTGTATCAATGAGAGTAAACGTCTTGTCCAGCCAGTTCACATCTGCATAGATTCTGTCACGGGTAATGCCAGGGGTATCCTGTACAATGGATATCCTTTCTCCAGCCAGTGCATTGAACAGGGTTGATTTCCCTACATTGGGTCTCCCCACCACTGCCACGATTGGTTTTATGCTTCTTTTTGCCATGCTCATACCCCCTTATATTGCCACATCTTTGGCTGCTCCTCTATCACATGCCGCTAATATCGAATTTACAAAATTGCTTCCGCTTGATTTTACAATATTAATTGGCACTTGTAAAGCTTTTTCCAATTCAGAAAGCCTTATATCGTCCAAAAAGATATCTTCACCGCTTCGAAGGATGTTCTCCGGCAAAAGCAGGCAGCTGCCAAGAGGCTTGCCTTTCAGCTGTGCCAGCAGATCCTGCCCGGTGATTAGCCCCGAAACCGTAATGAGCTCTCCGAAGAAATCATTGGTGATGGGATATACCCGGAGCTTTAGCCCTGGCCACAACGCCATCATTTGCTGCGCCATTCTCTGAATATAGGGGTATGCCAGTCTGCCTGTGGCAATTGCCAATTCTCCCTCCACAGCCAGCGTGCCTGTACGTTTCTCCATTTCCTCCTCAAACTCGTCCAGCAAAAGCCGCAGCATCCCCACGCCATTCTCCAGCTGCAGGTATCCGTCATAGCGCTCTGCCTCAGGCATCTCCCGGTTTGCCAGGATATACCATTCATCACTGGCATGGACGAAATGAGTGCCAAATTTCTCAAAGCATTCCCTCTGAAATTCTTCTATCAAGTCAATGACCTGGGCAGCCTCCCCTCCTCCAAAAGGCTCCAACGGGTATAGACCTTCACGATATTTCGTCAATCCCACCGGCACCACAGAGACGCTTTCCAGATTCGGTATATATTTCATCAGCTCTCTGATACTGTACTCCAATTCTCTCCCATCATTCAGGCCCTTGCAGAGTACAATCTGCCCATTCATATGGATGTCAACCTCCATGAGCCTGTCCACCTTTTTCAGAGCCTCCCCGGCAAAACGGTTGTTCAACATTTTGCAGCGAAGCTCTGGATTCATAGTATGAAAGGATATATTGATGGGAGAAAGCCGATATCTGCAGATTCTGTCAATATCATGGTCCGACATATTGGTCAGCGTCACATAGTTTCCCTGCAGAAAGGAAAGCCTGGAATCATCGTCCTTAAAATACAAAGTATCCCGCATACCCGGTGGCATCTGATCAATAAAGCAGAACACGCATTTGTTGTGGCAATGTCTGTATTCATCCATGAGACCATTCTCAAACTCCAGCCCCAAATCCTCGTCATACTCCTTCTCTACCTCCAACAGCCACTGCTCTCCGTCTGCCTTCTCCACAAGCAGCTCAATATAAGTATCCTGTATCATGAATTGATAGTCAAAAATATCCTCAATCTCTGTATCATCAATGGAAATCAATCTGTCCCCAGGCTCTATCTCCATCTCCTCCGCAATACTTCCCGGTATCACCTTACGTACAATATGAGCTTTTTCCTGCATCTCTACCATCCTCTCTATGTTCTTTACACGCTTCCCGTGATGCCACCTGTGGCAGCAGGCAGTTCTATTGTCAAAGCCAATCGGTGCAAGTCCGGAAGAATGCCTATGTACTTCGGGCATTCTTCCATGTGCAAAGATTTTCAAGCGCCATGCACTTTGGCACTTGAAAAATCTTTGCACATTAATCATACAAGAAATCCCTTGACGTGTCACTAGCATAATGATATAAATATAAATGCAACACGCTTATTTTACACTCAGGGAGGACTTATGCCTAATTTACATGAAATCGAAAATTCCATGCCTGTAGCACCTTTGAAAAAATGCTTAATAATGAGAATATTGAAGTTAAATTAAATACTGATTTCT
>CANRZC010000327.1 GCA_947644185.1 uncultured Acetatifactor sp. | reverse complement strand
TCCCAGGCCATATCCGCCCAGATAGAGCAAGCAGATCTCCCCGTGAAACCGTTTGTGTCTCCAGTAGCAGAGTATTAGAATCAGCACCAGCAGATTCCAGAGGCTTTCGTACAAAAAGGTAGGATGTACATTGATATAGTTAGCCCCTTCTGGGATATGCGCCGCTATGTTCTCAGAAATGTCTCTGGCTCGTACTGCTTCAATGGGCAGCTGCATGGAAAAAAGACCATTATAATACTCCCCAAACACCTCGCGGTTCATAAAGTTTCCCCAGCGTCCAATCACCTGCCCCAGAATCAGCCCAGGCATACAGGTGTCTCCCATCAGCAGTGGATTCTTCTTCTTTATCCTGCCATAGACAAACAAAGTAATAAACGCAGCGATAACAGCACCATAGATTGCCATGCCCCCGTTTCGCGTGTTAAAGATCCCCAGCAAATTGTCCTTATAGTAATCCCAGGCAAACACCACATAATAAATGCGGGCTCCAATGATGGAAAAGATCACCGCATAAATGGCAAAGTCCCAATAATCATCTGGATTCTGCCCACTCACTTTCGCCATATGGGCTGCCAGCAAAATACCTGCCAGCACGCCAATGCCAATAATCAAGCCGTAATAGGCAATGCTGAAACCAAATATGCTAAAAGACTTTGGCACATCTCTCAAGTAGATCCCTAAGTTTGGGAATGCGATATCACCAACATTCATACACTTCTTCCTTTCAGACTACACTTTACTCTTCCCATTTTCCCATTAGACATTAAAGCGGAACAGAATCACATCGCCATCTCTTACCACATAGTCCTTGCCTTCCATACCTACCAGTCCCTTCTCACGGGCAGCAGCCAGGGAGCCATGCTCTAAGAGATCTTTATAATTGACTACTTCTGCCTTGATAAAGCCCCTCTCAAAGTCAGAGTGAATCTTTCCTGCAGCCTGAGGTGCCTTGGTGCCAATTTTAATGGTCCATGCCCTGGTCTCATCCTCCCCGGCCGTGAGAAAGCTCATCAGTCCCAGGATATGGTAGCTGGCCTTAATCAGCTTCTCCAGGCCAGACTCTGAAAGTCCCAGATCCTCCAGAAACATAGCCTTCTCATCCTCGTCCAACTCGGAAATCTCCTGCTCAATCTGCGCACAGATCACAAAGACTTCACTGTTCTCCTCCACAGCAAATTTCCGAACATCTGACACCTTCTCATTGGATGCGCCGTCATCTGCCAGATCCTCCTCCGCTACATTGGCCGCATAGATGACAGGCTTATAAGTCAGCAGATTGTAGTCCTTCAGCAGTGTCAGTTCATCCTCAT
The DNA here is from genome assembly GCA_947644185.1 of uncultured Acetatifactor sp. GTDB lineage: Bacteria > Bacillota > Clostridia > Lachnospirales > Lachnospiraceae > Acetatifactor. The sequence goes on along the minus strand of CANRZC010000327.1, from coordinate 1,807 downwards.
CCGCTGGCTCCAGCGTTTTCGCCGGCTTTCCGCTCTCCAGATGCTCCTTTATTCGCTCCAGCAGGCTCAGCTCTTTGGCACAGGTCTTGTCCATTCTGGCAGCTTTGGCCACCTTTGACAGTCTCCGCTCCAGTACCTCCAGATCAGAGAAAATCAGCTCCAAATTGATGGTCTCTATATCCCGCAAGGGATTCACACTGCCGTCCACATGGATTACATTTGAGTCTTCAAAGCATCTCACCACATGCACAATGGCATCCACCTCGCGGATATTGCTAAGGAACTGATTGCCCAGTCCTTCCCCCTTGGAAGCCCCCTTCACCAGTCCAGCAATATCTACAAACTCTATGACAGCAGGGGTGACCTTTTTCGATTGGTACATCTCCCCCAGCAGTCGTATCCTTTCATCCGGCACAGCCACAATCCCAATATTCGGATCAATGGTGCAGAAGGGATAATTGGCAGATTCTGCACCTGCCTTTGTCAGTGAATTGAATAATGTGCTTTTCCCTACGTTCGGCAGACCGACGATTCCTAGTTTCATTTCTCACGATACCTGTTCGAAAATCCCTTATTTATAAGGGGTTTCGCCTTTCTCTATAATTTTGTTACACAATCGCCCGGGCTTCCCTATATCAGAATTCCACCGGCTTATACTCTTGCATTGCGGGAATAAACCTGTCCTCATAAAAGTCAAGGAAAATCCGGTAGCATTCCTCCTCTGAGCACATCTTATAATATAGGCGAGTACCTTCTTCCTCTATCCCCAATTCAACCTCTATCCCATCCTCCTGTGTACAGGCCTGGACAAAGCGAATCTTATGTTGGGGCCCAGGGGCCGTCAGGATCACAAACTGATCTGGTGTGACAAACAGATCCGCAAGGTAATCCTCTATGTCTACATCTCTGAAGTCAGTGAGCTTCCCATCCTGATTCTCCAGTGTAAATCCTTGCTGGGCATTCACTTTTTTGAAGACTACTTCCTTATCTTTCTTAAATGGTAATTTCATGTCTGGACCTCCCTTTTAATCTCTATCTTCCCATCTTCCTTGCCTCGCCATTCCTTTGCTGAGCCTTTAGCTCATGGTATAGAAGGCAATAGTTATCATATCGCAGCCTGCTGATAGCGCCCTCTTCCACGGCCGCTTTCACGCCGCAGTCCTTTTCTCCTATATGGGCACATCCACCGAAACGGCAATACTTCTCATAAGCCTCAAATTCTGGATAGAAGTGGCCCAGCTGCTCCTTTTCCAAACGAAAAAGTCCCAGGGAGCTAAAGCCTGGCGTGTCCAGAATATAGGAATCCTCCCCAATCGCTATCAGTTCGGAATGCCTTGTTGTATGCTTTCCCCGCTCAATTTTTGCACTGATCTCTCCTGTTTCCATAGTGACTTTAGATTGCAAGCAATTGATAATGGAGGACTTTCCTACACCGCTGGGACCTGCCACAGCAGTGGTATGTCCCAGCAGCAATTGCTTTAGCTCACTAAGCCCTGTTCCTCGCTTTGCGCTGACACACAGTGTAGAATATCCACAGCCGCTGTAAAGCTGCTGATATGTTTCTCCAGCACCCTCTATATCCATGTCCAGCTTATTGAAACAGATGATACAGTCCATCTTCTGCTGTCCCATCATGATCAAGAAACGGTCAAGAAGATTGAAATTGGGAGATGGCTTCCTGATAGCAAAGACCACCAGCGCCTGATCTACATTGGCTACAGCAGGGCGTATCAGCTCACTCTCCCTCTGCAAAAGCTCAAAGGTATCCTCCAAGCTTACGCCATCCTCACATATAGTAACATCTGCA
>CANRZC010000326.1 GCA_947644185.1 uncultured Acetatifactor sp. | reverse complement strand
CGAAAGCCACTCAAGTTTAACGACAAGCTTACAGAATCAAAAGCGGCAAAGACACATGCCACCACTGTAATAAAGCCATACAGGAAAATCGATAACACCAGACGCATACTCTGTTCCGATCTGTACAAAGCATTATAATTCTCCAGCGAAAAATACTGCAGCTGCAGTTCCCCTCGTATACGCTGCTCTATCTCATCTGCATCCTCGCACTTGACATAGACATTTATATCATCGAATTTTGTCAATGTTGTCTGGGACTCCAGCCAGCCATCCTCCACTATCAGTAAAATCTCATTGTAGGCATTGTCCGAAAGATGTAAAGGCTTTACCCTAGTCTGCATTAGAACCTCTATCTCCACATCGGATGCTTCGCCGGTTCCCCGGATCACATCCCCGGGCTTAAACTCCGCGATATTCCCTTCTTCTATATGGAGCTTCCCATCTTCCTCCCGTTCCCAGTGGTAATCTGCCAGCACAATGGCCTTACCTCTTGCCTCCTCCACGGACACACCTAACACTTTGCAATAATGGGCATAGGCCTCTTCTCCCAGCGAGCGGACAGCTATCCTGCTTTCCCCCTCCGGCTCCATCTCATACTGATCTCTCCAATCTATGGTATAGGGGAGCTGCGCCTCGTCCACCGGAAAGTTTGCCTTGCGCACGATTTCAGCCTCTTCCACACCTTCCATCCTTGTGATGGCAAGCGCCTCTTCGTAAAAATCCCACTGATATATGCTGACCCGGAGTTGATAGGGCATATTTTCTAAATAAACGCTTGCAGAGAGAAATAACAGATCCATAAAGGTGGACATGCCAATAAAAATGGCCACACTCACTACAATGGATATCACGGTAGTGCGATATTTCACTCTGGCTCGCTTTAAATTTCGGTAAGCAATCTTTCCGCCGATCCCAAAGCACTTTTCAATTAACTTCGGACAAGTTGGCTTACCTCTGCCTAAGTTCACCGTGTCATTGGCCCTGATGGCGCTGATAGGCGAAATCCTTGCCGCACGCCTGGCAGAGCTCCTGGCAGAGAGAAATACCGTTACCGCTGCCAAAATCACTGCCAATATTGTCATAGGAACTGAGAAGCCAAATACCAGCGAAAATCCCATGGCATCTTCCACCAGAAAGCCCACTGTCTTTATGAGAATCAGAGTAGCCACCACTCCGCTTACTACCCCCAGTGGAATGCCAATCACACTTAAAAACCTGGCCTCATAATAGACAATTCGCCGCTGTTGGCTTGATGTAGTCCCTACGCTAGCCAACCGCCCGTAAAGCTTCATTTTCTCTGTCAAAGATATCACAAAGCTGTTTCGTATACATATAATGCTGGTCACAATGATGACGATCAAAGCGATGGCGCTCATGGCATACATGGTGCTCATCACTCCCGAGGAAAAAAGCATCAGCTCCCATTTTAAAAGCCAGTAATTGTCCTGCACAGCTTCCGCCACCTTTGTTACCTGTTCACATTCCTCCTCCGTGTATAGCTCTGCCCTTCTCCAGCGCCCATACAGTTCCTCAGACACCCCCAGAATTCCTGCGTTCACCTGATCGCAATGTTTGAGTCCCTGCTTCGTGTAGGTGACGTATACATCCAGCTTTTCTGCCTGCCCCGGATCCTCCAGGCAGGTAAAAGCCGAATACCCTGGCGCTGTCACAGGCTCCACTCCCTGTCCAGGCCGCTCCACAATCCCTACCACCCTATAGGTTTTCTCTGTCACAGGGCGAAAAGCTTCCTCTTCGCCGGCGTAGGGATGAAACTGCGTCAGAGAAGCTTCCCCTGATATTCTATCCCCCAGAGTCAGTGTCAGCACATCCCCTGGCTTCACGCCAACCTGGCCGTTGCTGACCACATGTCTGCCAATCACCAGCTCTGTGCTATTTTCAGGCATCCGTCCCTCCACCAGATTTAAGGCCAGCGCAGACTCTGAGACTTCGTCCATGGCTACGACATATAGATAAGGCTTGTCAGGATTTTTACTTTCCTCCAAAATTGCATAGCCCAGCTCCTGTGTCAGGCCATATCTTGCTATCTGCCTGTTGTTCTCAAAATATTTCAGATATTCTGCTTTTACACCCAAAAAATGATAGTGGAAATCCCCATTCTGCTGCTTTTCATAGGCAATCAGACTGGCGCGCATGCTCACCGCCAGACAGGCCACTGCCGTGATGAGTGCTGTTGCCAGAACGATTCCAATAATGGTTACCACTGTGCGTTTGCGATTCTCTCTCATAGAGCGATAGCAGCATTGTTTCAATACATTCATAATGCTACCTCCGCTTTCCTGTCAAACACATAGCCATCCTCAATACAGAGCACCCTGTCTGCCTGCTTTGCCAGCTCCAGATTATGGGTGATCATGATCACAGTCTGTCTATATCTGCGGTTAGATACCTTTAACAGCTCCATAATTTCATTTCCAGCCCGGGTATCCAGATTGCCTGTGGGCTCGTCTGCCAGAAGAATAGCCGGACGCGTAATCAGTGCCCTGCCAATGGCCACACGCTGCTGCTGGCCGCCTGACAATTCGTTGGGAAGGCGGTCCATCTGTTTTTTCAAGCCCAGCAGTCCTGCTAAATCCTGTACCATCTCCCTGTCAGGCTTCCTGCCATCCAGCTCACAGGGCAGCGTCAAATTCTCCTCCACGGTCAGTACAGGTATCAAATTGTAAAACTGGTAGATCAGTCCCACCTGTCTTCTGCGGAAAACTGCCAGTTTATCATCGCTCATTCTGTAGATGTCATTGTCCTCTATCAAGACCCTGCCGGACGAGGGTCGATCCACACCTCCCAGCATATGCATCAGCGTAGACTTTCCGCTGCCTGAGCTCCCCACAATGGCCACAAATTCTCCCTGTGCCACGGAGATATTTGCATCATTCACCGCAATGACCTCATTATTTCCCTTTCCATACACCTTGCATAAATGCTCTGTGCGCAATATCTCCACGGTTCGCACATCCTCTATCCCTCTGTTGTCCTTTTGTTCCATAATACCCTGCCTTTCCTAAAACCATATTTTATGTTTTCAGTATAAAAGGCTAAAATGACATTTCCGTGACATTTTCCTATTTTTATGCCAAAATTTATCCAAAATATAATTGACATTATTCCCGGATTTTTAGTTTCCCTCAT
>CANRZC010000325.1 GCA_947644185.1 uncultured Acetatifactor sp. | reverse complement strand
GTGGAAGAGATTTTGGAGGCTGTGCAGAAGGAGGAGAAGGAGCTGCAGGCGGTGGAGCATGTGCAGGACATTATCGAACAGCACCTTGTGCAGCACAATAAATATGCGCTGTCTAAGAAGTACATCGTATATCGGTACCAGAGGAGCCTTTTGCGCAAATCCAACACCACGGACGAGTCTATTCTAAAGCTGATTCGCAATGAGAACAAGGAACTGGCAGAGGAGAACTCCAACAAAAATACCCGCCTTGCCTCCACCCAACGGGATTATATCGCTGGGGAGGTATCCCGGGATGTGACCAGGCGCATGCTTTTGCCGGAACATATTTCCATGGCCCACGACAATGGCGTGCTCCACTTTCACGATGCGGATTATTTTATCCAGCCCATCTTTAACTGCTGCCTCATCGACATCAAGGATATGCTGGACAATGGCACATCCATTAACGGTAAAATGATAGAATCTCCCAAAAGCTTCCAGGTGGCATGCACTGTCACTACGCAGATCATTGCCGCAGTGGCCAGCAATCAGTACGGCGGCCAGTCTGTGAATATCAAGCATTTGGGAAAATATTTGCGGAAGAGCCGGGAGAAATTCCGCCTTCAGCTGGACGAGGAATTTGGTGACTCTTTGGAGAGGGCTGCGAAGGAGAAGATTGTGGAGCTGCGTCTACAGGATGAACTGCGCTCTGGCGTCCAGACCATTCAATACCAGATCAACACCCTGATGACTACAAATGGACAATCGCCCTTTGTGACCTTATTTTTACACATTGATGACAGCGATGAATATGTGGATGAGACGGTCCGCATTATTGTGGAAATTTTGAACCAGCGCCTGCAAGGCACGAAAAATGAGAAGGGAGTCTATGTGACGCCTGCATTCCCCAAATTGGTGTATGTGTTGGATGAAAACAACTGTCTGAAAGGCGGGAAGTATGACTACGTAACCCGTCTCGCTGCGAAATGCTCGGCAAAGCGCATGTACCCAGACTATATTTCGGCGAAGAAGATGCGGGAGAACTATGAAGGCAATGTGTTCTCCTGTATGGGCTGTCGGTCGTTCCTGTCTCCCTGGAAGGATGAGAATGGGAACTATAAATGGGAGGGACGCTTCAACCAGGGTGTGGTGAGCCTGAACCTTCCTCAGATTGGGATTGTCTCTGAGGGAAATGAGGAGATTTTCTGGAAACGGCTGGACGAACGGCTTAGCCTATGCTATGAGGCGCTGATGTGCAGGCATAAGGCGCTGCTGGGTACAGTCTCCGATGTAAGCCCTATTCATTGGCAGTATGGAGCTATCGCCCGTCTGAAAAAGGGAGAGAAGATTGATAAGCTTCTGTATGGCGGCTATTCTACTATGTCTTTAGGCTATATTGGACTTTACGAGCTGACCTGGCTTATGAAAGGCTGTAGCCATACGGATCCAAAGGGCAAGGAATTCGCTCTGCGAGTCATGGATCATCTGAAGGATACGGCTGCCAGGTGGCGAGAGGAGACTGGGATCGGATTCAGCCTCTATGGAACGCCTGCGGAGACGCTGTGTTACCGCTTTGCCAGAATTGACAAGGAGAAGTATGGGGATATCCCTAATGTGACAGACAAGGGGTATTATACCAATTCCTACCATGTGGATGTCCGTGAGCCCATAGATGCCTTCACAAAATTCCGCTTTGAAAGTGAGTTCCAGAACAAGTCTCTGGGCGGGGCAATCTCTTATGTAGAAGTACCCAATCTGTTGAACAATGTGGAGGCCGTGGAGGAAGTGATACGCTTCATCTATGACAATATTCAGTACGGCGAGTTCAATACCAAATCTGACTACTGCCATGTGTGCGGATTTGATGGGGAGATCATTGTCAATGAAGACAATGAATGGGAATGTCCCCAGTGTCACAATAAGGACCATTCGAAGATGAATGTCACCAGGCGTACTTGCGGGTATCTGGGAGAGAATTTCTGGAATATGGGCAAGACGAAGGAAATCAAATCCAGGGTGCTGCATCTATGAACTATGCGACAATTAAGAAGACAGATGTGGCCAATGGCCCTGGCATTCGGGTATCTTTGTTCGTCAGCGGTTGTACCCACCACTGCAAAGGGTGCTTCAACAGCGAGGCCTGGGATTTCGGATATGGCCAGCGCTATACCCAGGAGACAGAACAGGAAATATTGGAGGCGCTTTCCCCGGACTATATCCGGGGGCTGAGCCTTTTGGGCGGGGAGCCCATGGAGCCTCAGAATCGAAGCACAGTGCTCTCACTGGTGAAAAAGGTGCGGGAGAGATATCCAGAGAAGGATATCTGGTGCTATACGGGATATGACTATGAGAAGGATCTGCTGGCCTGGGTGGAGCAGGAAGCGGATAGAGAGGTATTGGAACCAGGGCGTGGCGAAGGAGCCATAAGCCAACAGCGGGAGAGCGGGATGGCGCAGCTGTTGGCTCTCATTGATGTGCTGGTAGACGGAGAGTTCGTGGAAGAGAAAAAGAATCTCCGCCTGGCTTTTCGGGGCTCAGAGAACCAGCGGCTGATTGACGTGCAGGAATCTCTCAGGCAGGGCAGGACGGTGATAAAACAGGTTTGACATAGCTCTTTTTCATAAGCGAAAGGCTTAGTGGCCAGGCGCTGATAGCGTATCTGAGGCCTGGGGCAGTTGGTCAATAAGGCGGTTTAGCTGGATAAAGAATTCGTCAGCACCGATGAGCTTTATTTTGTCATAGTAGTAGACCGCATCATAGGCAGAGATCAGGAGTGTCCGCCATTCTGTGGTGATGAAGCCATCTTTGCCGGCTTGATTTTCAGGATGATACTCCACAAAGCTATTCTCGGGGATATCTAGCTGGATATCCCTGGCATGGACCTGGCTGAGAGTCTCCCAATCAGTGGTGACAATATAGTCTCCATCCACAGTGACCTCAATCTGAGGGTGGTGAGGGTAGAGCGTGGTGTATCGCCCGTCTCTAGTCAGATTTCCGCCTGCATATTCCCCGGATATCTGCTTCTCTGCATCCAAATCGCTTACAGGGATCACATAGCTGCAGCCTACCTTCAGGGAAAAATAGGAGTCTATCAGATAGATGTCGTCTTCTATCAGAACAGAAGTGCCACACAGAGCCAAAAAGGAGCCAAAAAGGAGCCGAAAAAAGGAGCTGAAAGAAAACAAGC
>CANRZC010000324.1 GCA_947644185.1 uncultured Acetatifactor sp. | reverse complement strand
GGATATTATGGTATTTGAAAATCTCTCCCGGATTCCCCTCCACCTTATATGCATTAAAAATTTCTATTGTATTCTGTTCCCGAATATATGCATCTAATTCTGCCTGTGCAGCATCCACATCATAATTATATCCTATGATTTTATTTATGAGATCGCTATCTGTCCAGCCATATTCATTCACCATGATTTCAAAATTTTTTATCTGCTCCGAATCCAGAACTCCATACAGTCTGGCCAAAAGCCCCCACATACTGATGGCATTTTCATCGCTCCACTCAAATAGATCAAGATGGTGTGGCTCTCTTTCTGCCTTTTGGCTTTCCGAGAGCTTGTAGCTCTCGTCCTCTGTCTTAATGGCATATATCGTGCCATCCTCCGCGTCCACCAGAAGCTTCATCTGAAAACTATCCTCAACCTGCAATTGTATATACCAGAGAATGAAATTCACACCTTTGGTATAGTCATTGCTATAGATGACATATTGCTTCCAGTCTTCAACGGTATACACTTCTCCATAGATAGTGAAAGGTAGCAGTTCGAGACTGCAAAGCGTATTTATCAATTCTCCGTAGAGTCCCTTATCCGAATAGAGATATTCTCGCATTGCATCTGTCACCTGTATCTCCTGGGAAGTGACATAAAAGGAGTTGCCCGCAGCCAGCCCCTCCGCGTAATTTTGCATTCTCGTGCCCAAAGACTGCTCATAGGTAGTGCTGAGCGCCTCCACATTCATGTTTTCCTGCTGACTTAGAACCGTGTCCTTACACCGAATGGCATCCTGCACCTGGAACAGAAGCTGGGGTGCGAAAAAGGCAGCTAGAATCAATGCCACAAGCACTGTCACAATGGTCGCATAGTAATGGACAGGACTTCTTCTTTTTCGCTTTGCTGTGACTCTATCTGCCATGAGCTGCTCTTCCCCCTTTCACATGATTTTCCTGTCTCGGGAAAGTGACTTTGATCACAGTACCCTCTCCCAACTTACTCTCCACCACCAAGGTCCCATTGTGGAGCTGGATAATTTTCTGGCATAGTGCCATTCCGATCCCTGCGCCGCCTTCCTTTCTGGAACGAGATTTGTCCACCATATAGAAAGCCTCTGTGATACGGCTGATTTCTTCCTCAGGGATCCCTCTCCCATTGTCCACCACCTTGATTTCATAGAACCCCTTCAGGCAGACACCTTTCATGAGCATAAAGCTTTGTTCTCCCTTGTCCAAAGCCTTGACTGCATTGTCCAGCAGATTATAGAGGAGGGATAGAAGTAGCTCCGAGTCCCCCTGAATGGTGGCCTTCTCCATATCTACTTTTCCTCTGACGCCCCTCTGCTTCCAGATAGGGCGCATGGCAATGCGCAGGTTCTGCTCCAGCTCCTTGGTAGAGACAGGGCGAAAAGTAAGGGATTCTTGTCCATACTCACCAGCTCCAACAGCTTATGAGACAGACTTTCCAGACGTTTGCCTTGATTGTAGATGTAAAAATAGGCGTCATGGCATTCCTCCTCTGACAATTTCAGGGAATTAAGCATGTCTGCATAGCCTATAATAGAAGTCAACGGTGTCTTTAATTCATGGGCAAAGGCAGCGGTAAAGTCCTCCTTCTGCTTTGCCTCCAGCACCTTGATCTGCATTTCTTCCACCAGACGGTCTGCCATTCGGTTAAAGTCCCGGGCCAACTCCCCGATCTCATCCCGGCTCTTGTTCTGGGAGCGCAAGGTGTAGTCTCCGTCCGCAATTCTGCCTGCCAGCCTGCCCAGGCTGCTGATAGGCCATGTAATATAACGGGAAAGGAGATAGATCGAGATCCCTCCTGCAGACAGCAGGACCAAAAGCGCAATGCGATATCGGGAAAGGAGAGCCCCCCTGGCACTGTAGGTGTCCGTCAGTTCCCGGCACATGCCCAAATACACATTACTCTGGGCAACTTCAGACATGGTCACAGCAAACATATAGTAATTGCCGTGGATCTTGCGTATACCAACGCTCCGGTTGCTGTATTCAGAGGCTTCGTCAGTGTCCAGAGATTCTATCAGCCCCTCCACTTCCTCTGTGAATTCCATGTTGTCTAGATACTCGCCTCCGTAAAAGCGGGTGCCGTCGTCCCGTATCACGAACATATGCCGTCCGTCCCGCTCCACGCTTCCCATGATGCTGCTCAAGGTCTTACTGATGGCATAGTCCTCCCCAAATTCCTCCGTGGACTGATATCCCATCTCGAAGAGAAAATGGAAGGTACGACTGTCATTACTGCCCTGTTCGATTTCCTTATTCAGCAGTTGAGAAAAATCCGAGGAAAGCATCCAGGTGCCAAACAGCGCAAACATTATGGTCAGCAGTGCGGTCATGGAAAGGAAGAGTTTATCTGCAAATCTCATGTATCAAAAATCCTCTATTTCGTTAATTTTTCTTCTCCCTCCAAACGATATCCCACCTTGTAGACAGCGGTGATTTCGTTGTCCCAGTTCAGCTTTTTCTTCAACCTCTGGATGTGCAGATCCACGGTCCGGCTCTGTCCCATGTACTCACCACCCCAGATATTCTCGTAGATTGTCTCCCGGTATAGAGCAATATTGCGATTTCTGGCCAGCAATAGCAGAAGCTCAAACTCTTTCATGGTAAGGGGGATTGGCTCCCCATTCCTGGTCACCGAGCGGGAAGCTGTGTCGATAACCACGTCAAACACATTCAAAAGCGTCTCTGTCTTGTGATACCTGCGCAGTACAGCCTCCACTCTAGCCAGCAGCTCTACGATCTCAAAGGGCTTTGTCAGATAGTCGTCAGCCCCCATCTTGAGACCCTTTACTTTATTTTCTGTGGTTCCCAGGGCTGTGAGGAAAATCACTGGCAGCTCCAGCGTTCTTGCGTATTCCATCAATTCGTAGCCATTGATGCCAGGAAGCATGACATCTAACAGCACTAAATCAAACTTCTCCTCATCCATCAGATCCGCTGCTTTCTCCCCGTCAGGAGCCCAGACGCAGGAATATCCTGCCCTGCGCAGATTCATTTTTATCAGATTGGCGATAGGCTCCTCATCTTCTGCAATTAATATCTTCAGCATAATATCCCCTCACCTTTTGTGAAATGATCTAAATAGAAGCTCTAAATCTATGAAAACCCATGAATGTATCCTATTTGTATCTACGTCCTCCATAAAAATGCCATTGACATGGTG
>CANRZC010000323.1 GCA_947644185.1 uncultured Acetatifactor sp. | reverse complement strand
CCTCTGTGGGATGTATAGGTAATCTGGCGCATCTGTACGCTGAATCTCGCAGTACAGGAAAGGCCATTTACTCCCTATACGATTTTCAGCCAGGCACTCTCAGCTTTAAGGACGGAAAGCTGGCCACTGATAAGAGCAAATACTCCCTGTCTCCCAGCATAGTCACCACCACAGTGACACAGGAGAACTTTGACTATATCCGTTACGCCACTGACTATCCCGACGTGAGAGCTGCCCTGGGCCTGAATGCCACTGCACTCTACAATCACTATATCACCTACGGTGTCAAAGAGGGCAGAGTTGCCTACGCTGTGGCAAAGGTAAATACAGTCACAAGTGCTTCTGAATTTAACTATGTTCGCTATGCAGACAAAAACGCTGATTTGAAAGCTGTGTTCGGCTATGATGCCAACGCCCTTTACAACCATTATATTACTTTCGGCATCTCGGAGAACCGGGGAAATTACTCTATCTATGAAACCTTTGACTATATTCGCTATGCCAACGACTATCGCGATTTAAAAGCTGCTTTCGGGTATGATGCGAAGAAGCTTTACCAGCACTATGTCACCTGTGGCATTGCAGAAAAGCGGGGAAATTATTTCAACTGAACCTATCATTTCTAAAAAAGCTGTGCAGCGCAACGCTGCACAGCTTTTTCCATAATTCAGCATCAAAAATTTGCGTAAGCACTTACCAAATCCCATACCTGCTCTGTTCCATAGCCCAGCCGCCATACTGCCACGCCGCCTATATTCTTCGCCTTCATCACATTCAACTTCACTGCAATGGATTCCGCATCCTCCACCCAGATCTGATAGGTTACATTTCCACTCTGCCACTCCGCATAATTCTGACAGGTGGTCTCATCCCACTCTGGCTGCACGTTCATTCGCTGCAAATAATCTGTCACATTGTTCAGGGTGATATACTGATCCGACACATTTGCACCCTCTGTCTGCCACAGGATTGTATAGAAGGGAAGCGCATTTACCACTTTCTCTGGCGGTACCTGTTCCTCCTCCAGTGTCCTGTCCAGTCCGTTGGACACATAGTCGATACTGGCCACGCTTCCAGGATCCTTGCTGCCATGCCAATGTTCATCATATCCCATGATAATCACATAGTCGGCCACCTTTCCCTGAATGTCCAGTCTATAGTGATTGTTAAAATTGAAGGGCACATAGCTGTCCACAGACAAAACCAGGCCTTTCTGCCTGCACAGCACGGAAAGCTCCTTCAAAAATTGCACATAATGCTCTCCACACTCCTGCGGCAGGCCCTCATAGTCAATGTTGATGCCGTCCAACCCCAGCCCTACAGAGGTATCCACCATATTCTGCACCAACTGCTGCCTTTTGGTGGTGGAGGAAAGCACCTGATAGGTGCTGATATCCTGGCCTGTCTCGTTTCTGTAGTTGAAATTGTCCCACACACCCCAAACCTGAATCCCATATCCATGGGCTTTCTGCACATACCCACTGTCCGCAAAAGAACGGAAATTTCCTTCATTATCATTCAGGCTAAACCAGGTAGGGGCAATTACATTAATCCCTTTTCCTTCTGCCACCATGGCATCCAGCGTGTCATTTCCCGCTTCTCCGCCAATGGCATGAAAACCCAGATTTACCTTTCCCGGCATGGATATGGAGGTGTATTCTGCGGGCACATAGTCAGTAACCGGAATCTCTGTCTCTATAACGCCCTCACGCAGGCGCTTGTTTTCCACATAACCAATCAGCGAGTCAGAAGTCTTCACCTCACTCCAGGTATCCATCTGGTTTAGCAGCTCCACTGTCTCACCCTTCTCCAGCTCCCGCAAGATAGGACTCTTGATGCCCCCAAGGGTCCGCACCTGGGTATCCTTTGTAACCTCCATCATTTGCCTATCCCCCCATTGGGTATCCATCTGTATATGCCTATCAAATAATGTATAGGAAAAATTTGCAAACAGCTTCACATAATCTGCTGCCACATAGAGCTGTTCTCCCTCCAGGAAGCAAACGGCATACGCCGTGGAATGACTGCCATTTTTGTCCTCATACTCCTTTCCCCCAAACCTGGCGACTATTGTATCATCCGCGGTGGTGTATAAGAGTTTTTGTTCGTTGGCATCCACATAAAAGCCTTCGTTTAAATACATCTCCATGGTATCTATGTCAAAATATACCGCATTGTCCCGGAGTAGCGCCTTCTGCTCTACAATTTCATCTTGTAGAACAATCGCCAGTTCTCCCTCCGCTACGCCGAAATATGCATTCAAGTCTGCAAGCTCCTTGCTATAGGAATACTTGTCCAAAATCTTTCCACCAAATCCTACCAGGATGATGAGCACAATCAGCACCAGAGCTACAATTACCGGTATCATTTTCTTTTTCATTTTATGCCTTGACCTTTCTTTTGCGTACATACATTGTTCCAACAGACTTATCCATCATATCATATTTATACCCGCAAGTCATTACCAAATTTGTCAGAAATCGTCACAATTGTTCCTTCATTTTTTACCTTATAGGAAAGTCCGTCGCCAGACGGACATGGAATCAATAAGGTGCCGAAGGCACTTTTTTACCTCCTGTTCAACTGTTATGCGGGATTCACTGCCGCCGTCAGCGTGAGAGGCAATCCCAGCCTGCAGCAGACGGCAGTGTTCCCCGTATCTTTTCAGTTACCTACGTGTTACTCTGTCGAAGCGTACCTGTTCAATGATTCCCGCAGCATCCAGCACATAGTCAGCCATATAGGGGCTGTTTTCCTGTACTGCCTTTGAAATCACCTCACTGGGGAGGGCTTCCTGCCCATCCACGAAAAGCTCCACTCCGCTCCGCTTCATCTGCTCCAGCCGCGCAAGCATGTGCTCTCTTACCGCCTCCATATCCTCTACTTCTAATTTTTCTTCATACAACTGAATTCCTCCTCACTCTCAGGCTTCCCGCCCAAAAGGAGCTTTGATTTTGTGATGAATCAGAATGTGGTTTCACAAAGCGGCTGACCCCACATAAGGGAAGCCTTTCAGACTAAAAGTAAAGCAAATGCCTTCAGCAGTACAGCAACGGAAAAAATTTCCATTGCAAATTTTGATACATTTGAATTATAATTGTGAAAATTAGTTGACATACTTATGATCAAGCAATGAATAAATCCGGTTTTTGCCTGTGAGACATCCTTAGATTTATGC
>CANRZC010000322.1 GCA_947644185.1 uncultured Acetatifactor sp. | reverse complement strand
GTGGCTGTATGGGACGAAAACGGTCGATGAATTCTTAGACGGAAACACACCAGACTGCCAGAAAATATGATGATATCTGTAAGCCCACCTATTGGAGCGAAATGGACAGCTACCATATTCTGAATGCCTTTTCCCTGTACTGTGCTGGCCAGATGCTGATCAATCCGGATGTGGATGGAGAGGAGCTGTATTTCAGACTTTCCCGGGCTGTTGTGGGAGACGCGTATGGGGATGACTTTGCGGAAATGCTGAGACTGATCCAGGAGGCAAGGTCAGGAAGTAACTGGCAGGAATACTGGTGGGCGGAGGATGGCTACATATTGAAAAGCGAGAATTACCCCGCAGAAAGTATTTTGGAGCGCTGCGAGACCTACATCCCTATTTTACAGGAAATGATAGACAAGGGGATAGAGAGTCACACTTTCCCATTTCCCATATCCCTGGATGAAGTGCTTCGGATGATGCTTCCCCATTTGGAGCAGATAAAAGAATTTGCTGGATTTCGGATGGAACTGACGAAATTGGAGGCGGATTGGGCGGAGGGAACGCCAGTGGAAGAATTGGAGATTCGATTAAAGGAAATAGCGAAGCCGATTCCCAGCTATAATACTGTAATCGGTATTTGGGGACAGGTAGAAGCTCGAACCCAGAGAGAAATGGTTCTGACATTTTGTGAGCAGACAGGAGCGTCGATTCCCATCTATCCAGAATGGGACAGACAGCGCAAGCAGTATATCCAAGGACAGCTGGCCACAGATCAAAAGGGAAAGGTGGATCCTGTGAGAGCATATGCTCCCTATTATCAAAACGGCCTGGCCTACGGCCAGGAGACTGAGCGCTTGGTACAGGAGATGGTAGAAGAGGGGCTGCTGGTGCGAGAGGCGGATGGCAGTGTATATCTGACAGATTGGGAGAATTACAAGTATTATTTTGACTAATACAATGTAATAGAATTTTGATGACAGAAAAATGGAGGACAAGGAAATGGAAAAAAGAAAATTGGAGAAATTGGGAATTGAGACATCTCTGCTGGGATTCGGCTGCATGCGCTTTCCGGTGACCCCAGAGGGAAAAATTGACGAGAAAAAGGCAGAGAAAATGCTGGACAAAGCCATTGGGGCTGGCGTGAACTATATCGACACCGCATATCCCTACCACGATGGCGCAAGCGAGCCCTTTGTGGGCAAAGTCCTGCAGAAATATGACAGGCATTCTTTCTACCTGGCCACCAAGCTACCCTGCTGGAATGTGGAAAAGCTGGAGGATGTGGAGAAGCTGTTTGAGGAACAGCTGACCAGACTTCGGACAGACTACATAGATTTTTATCTACTGCATGCGCTGAACAAGGATAGCTTTCATAAAATGGTGGAGCTGGGGGCAGTGGAGAAGCTGGAGGCCTTTCAGGCGGCTGGAAGGATAAAGTATCTGGGATTTTCCTTCCATGACAGCTATGAGGTCTTTGAGGAAATTGTCAACTACAGAGACTGGGATTTCTGCCAGATCCAGTTGAACTATATGGATGCACAGGAGCAGGCAGGACTGAAGGGATACCGGCTGGCAGAGGAGAAGAAGCTGCCGCTGATCATTATGGAACCCGTCAAGGGAGGCTCGCTTGCGGCATTTGCGGACGATATCACAGGAAAATTCCGCGAACTGGATCCGGATGCGTCCGTGGCATCCTATGCCCTGCGCTGGGTGGGAAGTCTGCCCAATGTAAAGGTGATTTTAAGCGGTATGAGCACCATGGAACAGGTGGAGGATAACCTGAAGACCTTCGGGCACTTTGCCCCTCTGACAGAGAAAGAGAGCAGAACCATTGAGGATATCGTGGCATTGATTCAGAGTCGTGTGCAGAATGGCTGCACAGGCTGCCGCTACTGCATGCCCTGTCCTGCAGGCGTGGATATTCCAGGCAACTTCCGGGTATGGAATACCTACCATATGTACCAGAATTACAATATGGTCAAGAATAGCTGGGAGAGAGGACTTGGGGATGAGAAGCAGGCAAAGAACTGCGTAAAGTGCGGCAAGTGTGAGAAGGCCTGCCCGCAGAAATTGCAGATCCGCCAGGATTTGGAAAAGGTTCAGGCAGACTTGGAGAAGAAGGAATTTGTATTCTAAATGCCAGAAAGGCTTACCGGGGCTTTGAAATTGTGGCTGGCTGCCAGAGGCTGAAAGGAGATAATTTTTCATGGAAAAAGCGTTTAAGCTTGATTTTGAAAATGACAAGGTGGGAAGCCTATATGTGAACTGCTGTGGCTGTTCCCAGACCGAGAGCCTGCACAGCTTTGGCCCTGCCTCAAAGCCCCATTATCTCATTCACTATGTACTCAGTGGCAAGGGGATTTTCCGGTTTCACGACAAGGAGTATCGGCTGGAGGCAGGATACGGATTTTTGATTCAGCCCAATGACTTGGCCTTCTACCAGGCGGATAAGGAAGCTCCCTGGAGCTATTTGTGGGTGGGCTTTGGCGGCAGCAGAGCAGGAGAATATTTGAATTCCATGGGATTGTCTGCAAGGCATCCCATCTTTTCCTGCGACAGGGATCAAGAGCTTTATTCCATTGTGCGGGACATGATGGAGCACAATACCTTTGGTGTGGCAGATGATCTGCGCCGAAATGGACTGTTGGGGGTATTTCTGTCTGTTTTGGCCCAAGGGGCTGGTGTGGTGGCCCAGGACGAGGAGGACAAGGGCAATCAATATGTGAAAAAGGCAGTGTCCTTTATCCAGAGCAATTATTGCAATCCCATTAAGGTCACGGATGTGGCGGACTATGTGTGTATCAACAGGAGCTATCTCTACACACTATTCCAAAATTATCTGGGCATGTCTCCCCAGCAATTTCTCTCCACATTCCGCATTACCAAAGCCAGGGAATTGCTGGATTCCACCTCCTACCCTATAGAAAGCATTGCCTTGTCCTGCGGTTACAATGACGCGCTGGTATTCACGAAGGCATTTCGGGCTATGAAAGGAATGTCGCCCTCCCAATACCGCAAGCTCAGCCACAGAGAGAAAAGCAAAGAGCAGTTGAAAGAGGTGGAACACCTGATTGCGCAATTGTTGCAAGATCAGGAGAAATAGACTATGTGAAGATGGAAGAAAAAAAGCCCATCTCCCTGGGCTTTTTAAAGTCGGCGCGACAAGATTTGAACTTGCGACCTCTGCGTCCCGAACGCAGCGCTCT
>CANRZC010000321.1 GCA_947644185.1 uncultured Acetatifactor sp. | reverse complement strand
ACCTCCGCTTTTGTGACTGAGTACCTTTAAAACCTCCTCCTGATATTTATTTGTATCTGACGGTTTGACGTTAGGCAATTCTATAATAGAATCTAAGACAAGATTCTATTATCATGTATTATAGCAGAACCAATCCATAAGTCAACGGTTGTGCGGTATTTGTCTACCTATTTACTGATAGACTACCGGTTTAACGGTTTCCTGGAAAAAGCTTCCCGGTAGGCGGTGGCAGTGATGCCTTCGTAGCGCTTAAAAAGGCGCATGAAATATTTTTCGTCTCCGATGCCTACGTGGGTACCGATTTCCGCCAATGTAAGCTTTGGGGTGGAGGTCAGGAGATTCTTTGCCACCCGGATGCGCTGGCGGTTTAAGTATTCGGTAATAGTGCACCCGCTGTAGCGCTTGAAGACAGAGGTCAGGTAGGATGGGTGGTAGCCGAATTTCTCTGCGATACCAGCCACGGAAAGGGAGGTATCAAAATTGAGCTGAAGCCATTCCATAAGGTCAGCGATGCCCAGGGGAATCTTTTTGCTCTGTTGCATCAGATGATGCCGGAAGAAACACTCGTGGGTCACCTCCAACAGCAAGGTGCTCTGGGCATAGCTGCACTGTGTGGAAGAGAGACTGTCCAGGCGCCTGGCCAGATCAAGGAGCTGTACGAACAACACATTCACCCGGCTGTTTGCGGAGAGTGTGCCGGTCTCGGGAAGAATATAGCGGGGATGGCTTTCATCCAGAAAAAGCGCGGAGGCCTGGGCTTCCTCGTACAGTCTGCCCTTTGCATTGTCAAACTGGAAATGGGACCAGTAAAAGGACAGCTCCCCCTGGGAAGGCTGGGTGCCGAAATGCCATTCCTCAGGAAACAGCAGCACAAACTGTCCAGGGCTCAGTGCATAGCTGCGCTGCCCGGACTGAATATGCAGGGTACCTCGGGCAACGGAGATGAGCTCATAGGATTGGATGGTGCGCTTTGCGTGAAGAAACTGATCTTCATTGGTGAGATTGCCTGCAGATAGGAACTGTACCGGTTTGGAGGCGTCGGATACCAGATATAACATCTATGATTTGTCCACCTTTCATTGAAAACTGTATGTTGCCTTAATTAAAGAAAATGATAACATAGTTTTTATAAAGAGGCAATTGTTATGCTAGGAAATGCTGTATTTGTACACATTTTAGAAAGAACATATATTTCTTGATGAAAGATGCCCATAGGCGGCAGAATGGAGGATGGATATGAAGAAAACAGCAAGAGAGGTCAATGTCAGCCAAGTAAAGGTGGCGGACAAATTCTGGACCGGAATGCAGGAAAAGGTCATTGATGTGGTCATCCCTTTTCAGGAGAAGGTGCTGCATGACGAAATCCCTGGGGTGGCGAAGAGCCACGCCATTGAGAATTTCCGCATCGCCGCAGGCTTAAGCCAGGGGGAATTCTACGGAATGGTATTCCAGGACAGCGATGTGGCGAAATGGCTGGAGGGTGTGGCCTATTCCCTGTCCGTGAAGCCGGATGCAGCACTGGAGGAGCGGGCGGACGGCATTATTGATATCATTGAGAAGGCCCAGCAGCCTGATGGCTATCTGAACACTTATTTCACCATCAAGGAGCCAGAGCACCGCTGGCAGAACCTTCACGAGTGCCACGAGCTCTACTGTGCAGGGCATATGATGGAGGCCGCCGTGGCTTATTACGATGTGACTGGGAAGGAAAAGCTGCTGCATGTGATGGAGCGCATGGCGGATCACATTATAGATAGATTCGGTCCCGAGGACAGCAAGGAGCATGGTATCCCCGGACACCAGGAGGTGGAGATTGGCCTGATGAAGCTCTACCGCGCCACTGGCAAGGAAAAGTATAGAGATATGGCTAAGTATTTTTTGGAGGAGAGGGGCAAGAACCCGGATTACTTCCACCAGGAGAAACTAAAGCGCGGCTGGCAGCACTGGGGACAGTACAGCATCGAGGCCATGGATGTGAGCTACAACCAGGCTCATGAGCCCATCTTTGACCAGAAGGAGGCAGTGGGGCATGCGGTACGAGCCCTGTATATGTATACTGCCATGGCAGACCTGGCAGGGACCGACGGGGACGAAAGGCTGTATCAGGCCTGCAGGACCCTGTGGGACAATGTGGTGAACAAGAAGATGTACATCACCGGCGCTCTGGGCGGGAATCCAGATGGAGAGGCGTTCTCCAACAATTACGAGCTGCCCAACGATATGGCTTATGCGGAGACCTGCGCTTCGATTGCTATGGTGTTCTTTGCCCATCGGATGCTGGAGATGGACATGGACGGCGCTTATGCGGATATTATGGAGAAAGAGTTGTACAACAGCACCATCAGTGGCATGCAGCTGGACGGAAAGAAGTATTTCTATGTGAATCCTTTGGAGTGTGAGCCGGGTGTGTCCGGTAAGCTCTTTGGGTATCAGCACGCTCTGCCAGTAAGGCCTGGCTGGTACGCCTGCGCCTGCTGCCCGCCCAATTTGGTGAGACTGGTGACTTCCCTGGGAAAATACTGCTGGAGCGAGAACGACTCCACGATTTATTCCCATCTGATGATAGGACAGAAAGCGCAGCTTGAGAAGGCAGATGTGACTGTGGAGACCAGCTACCCCTGGGAGGGACGGACAGTCTATACCATGGCGCCAAAGACAGAGGAGGCATTTACCTTTGCTATCCATATCCCCTATTATGTGAAGCTGGATGACAAGAGGGTGTGCCTGACAGTCAACGGAGAGAAGCTGGATATTCAGGCATTGGCAAAGAAAGGCTATGCCTATATTACCCGGAAGTGGGAAGATGGAGACGTAGTAGAAATAGAATTTCCCATGGAAGTTCGCAAGGCCTATGCCAATCAGCATGTGCGGGAGGATGCAGGCTGCGTGGCTCTGTTGCGGGGGCCTGTGGTGTACTGCTTTGAGGGCGTGGACAATGGAGAGCTAATTCAGAGCCTGCGGATACCAAAGGACCTGAAGGTGGAGACCGTGGTCTGCGAAGAGGGCGTGTTGAAGGGGAATGTACTCTTAAAGATAGAAGGCATCCGCATGGTGGGAAGCGAAGCGCTTTACAGCGAGGAGCCTCCTACAAAGGAGAAGGCCCAGATGATTGCCATCCCTTATTACACCTGGGCCAACCGAGGCGAGAACCGCATATGATACTTCCTTTCCGCATATGTAAAGAGGCGGCCGTCGGCTCTC
>CANRZC010000320.1 GCA_947644185.1 uncultured Acetatifactor sp. | reverse complement strand
CAATGGACAGACAGGAAAGATAGTGGGGACTGCGCCTTTCTCCAAAGCAAAATTTTTGGTATACACAGGTACCCTGTGGGCATGTCTCACATTGGCATTAGCGCTTCTACAAATGTTGCTGGGACTTCTGTAGAACCGGCATGTACTTGAATGGATGCCCGTTAAAGCGGGCAGGGGGATAAGAATGGGAGAGAGATATTCCATGGAAGAAGAGTTAGATTTTAAGAAGGAAGCCAGAAAGCAGTTCCTTCACTATTTCCGCTTTTGGTTTCTGATAATTGGGATTTTGGCCATTGCCTGTCTTGTGATGAAGCTGACCCAGGGGGCCAGGGAGATACCTAGGACCAACCAGGAAGCTCCCAGGGAGCGGGTATATGATTATGCAGATGTACTCACAGATTCGGAGGAGGCAGATCTGCGGGAATACATAGCAGAAATGGAAAAAGAGCACCACATTGACATTGTGCTGGTGACCTTTTGCCAGTCCGTGGAGGGTCAGGAGGCCATGGAGAAATATGGCCTGAATTCCACAGATTGGGAACGGAATATGCGGGATTTGGCCGATGACTTCTGGGATGAGAACAAATTCGGATATAATAAGGGCTTTGAGGGGGACGGGGCTCTTTTGTTGCACAATTGGTACGAAGGGCAAAATGGCGAGCATCTATCCACCAGCGGAAGCGTGGAGCAGCAGTTTAGCTTACATGACATTGACCAGGTGCTTTATGCTGTGGACGAATATTATGACACAGATCCCTACAAAGCCTACAAGGCCTATGTAAAGGAGGTCTGCAGGCGGATGGATCCGTCTCTCTCCCTGCCTTTTTCCTGGGGACTGGTGATCGTGTTACCCATTATTGTTGCACTTTTTTATGCCATAAGCGGTTCCGCCCAGAAGAAGGCAGAGAACACAGTGGCTGTGAATGCCTATGTGGCAGGGGGCAGACCGCAGATGCGGAATAAAGAGGACGCCCTTATCCGCAAGAATGTGACCTTCAGAAAGATTGAGACTAGCTCTAGCTCTGGCGGCGGGGGACACAGCGGCGGAGGTGGCCACCATACCAGTAGCAGTGGTGCCAGTCATGGCGGTGGAAGTCATAGGCATTGAGGAACCTAAGAAACGCGCGTGAAAATGCGGCAAAAGAGAAGGAAACGAAGATGAAAGCAAATTATCATACCCATACATGGCGATGTATGCATGCCAAAGGAACGGAAAAGGAATATGTGGAGAGTGCCATTGGAGCGGGATTGAAAATACTCGGGTTTTCGGATCACACGGCATATCCCTATCCAAAGGAATATACCTCCGGCATGCGGATGCGGACGGATCAGCTGGAGGACTATGTGGATACGGTTCTGGCTTTGAAGGCAGAATACCGGCAGGACATTGAAATCCACCTGGGGCTGGAAGTGGAGTATTATATAGACTATTTCTCAAAGCTGCAGCGAATGGTGGCGGATTATCCGGTGGAGTATTTTTTGCTGGGGCAGCACTATGTGGGCTGTGAGATTGACGGTGACTGGAGCGGAAAGCCCACGAGTGATCCAGAGGTGCTGCGGACTTACTGCGCCCAGACGAAAGAAGCTATGGAGACGGGATATTTCACATATCTGGCACATCCAGATCTGATACGTTTTACAGGAGAAGAGGCTATCTACGAGGAAGAAATGCGCCGTCTTTGCCAGAGAGCCAAGGGCCTTGGGATACCACTGGAGATCAATCTTCTGGGAATTTATGAGGATAGGCATTATCCAGATCAACGATTCTGGAAGATAGCCGGAGAGGAAAGCTGTCAGGTAGTAATCGGGATGGATGCCCACAGCCCGGAAGCATTTTGTCGCCCTCAGGTGATTCAGGCGGCGGAAGATATGGTGAAGCGACATGGCCTCTTGCTGCGGGAGACAGTGGAGTTTAGGAAGCCTGTGTAAAAGAAAGAGAAGATACCAATATACTTTGCAAGGAGGAAATCATATGAGACTGGCAACACAGACACATATCATGGCGAAGGTTTTCGGCGATGAAGCCTGCATCCCTATTTTGAAGAAGGCGGGTTTTGAGGCTTTGGACTGGTCATTCTTCGGCATGGAGCAGGGCAGTGGGATCTGGTGCACTGACGCATGGCGGGAACATGCCCTGCGCCTGAAGGAAATCGGAGAGAAATGGGACATCGGATTTTCCCAGGCCCATGCGCCCTTTCCCTCTTCCATGGGAGAAGAGCCTTATGACACGGAAATTCGGAAATGGATTTTGCGCTCCATGGAGGCGGCGGCCCTGATGGGTGTGAGAGATATTGTAGTGCATCCAAAGCAGGAGCTGGAATATGCCAAAAATGCAGAGAAGCTCTGGGAGGAGAATTTAGAATTCTATCGCAGCCTGATTCCCTACTGCGAGGAATACGGCATACGTATCTGTGCAGAGAACATGTGGCAGTGGGACAAGAAGCGGAAATATATTGTGGACAGCTTCTGTGCTCCGCCAGAGGAGTTCTGTAGGCTGTTGGATGAGCTGGATAGTCCCTGGGTGGTGGGCTGTCTGGACGTGGGGCATTGTGGTCTGGTGGGCAGAGAGCCCCAGGATGTGATCCGCATCATGGGTGCCAAGAGACTGCAAGCCTTGCATATCCATGATGTGAACTATATCCAGGATTGTCATACCATGCCCTTCATGGAGGATCTGGACTGGGAGGCCATAACTGGAGCGTTGGCAGAGATTGGCTATGAGGGAGATTTTACCTTTGAGGCAGACGAATTTATCCGAAAGCTTCCGCCTGAGCTGATGCCTGAGGCCAGCAGCTTGATGGTGAAAACAGGCCAGTATCTCATAAAGCGAATCAAAGAGCAGAGGGCCTAAGGCAAGCCCGCATGCCGCTCTAGCGGCAAACTTCCATATGCGGGCCTGTGCAATCGAGTAGGGGAATGCCCTTCTCCACTACTCGCCGCGCGGCTCGCACGCCGCCTAAGCGGCATATTACCTTTGTGCGGGCCTGTGCATAAAAAAAGCATCCGTGGTGAGAGACGGGTGCTTTTTCGCTTCCATTGTCTATGATCCTTGCTCTTAACAGTTATGCCATCTCATTGACAGCTTTGCTAATGCGAGAAACCTTGTGGGCAACATTATTCTTGTGATAAACGCCCTTACTTCCAGCCTTCTCGATGACCTTTGTAGCAGCGGACAGCTCTGCGGTAGCAGCAGCCTTGTCACCAGTAGCGATAGCTGCATAGACCTTCTT
>CANRZC010000319.1 GCA_947644185.1 uncultured Acetatifactor sp. | reverse complement strand
ATATGGTACATAACGCATATCCGTTAGACCACCATATTCAGTTTCCCCCTCTTCATACAAATATAGCCAAACAAAGCCTTCCCCTGCAAAATACAGGAAATCTTTTGGAAATAGGCTTCGCTCCAGCGAGGAAAACCACTCTTCAAATATCTGAAAATTTCCCTCTCCAAACATCCCAATTCCCGAAGAAACCATTTTGCAAGCTGGCATTTCATAAATTCTTACGCCTTGCATCTACTCCTCCTGCCTCCTTATCTTGAAAAATCTTAAAAATTTCATTCGCAAATATATACAAAAATCAAAAAAGGGATTGCAAAATCATGAAAAAACCTGTATAATATATTTCGGTTGTTGTGAAACAAGCTTCTGTGGCTCAGTTGGTAGAGCAATTGATTCGTAATCAATAGATCACGGGTTCGAGTCCCGTCAGAAGCTTTTTTTATTTGCCCTGGCTAATACAGCCATCTACATGTACATCCAACTGATTGTAAGAAATCTCAATGCCATTCTCGTCCAGCTTTAGCTTGCAGTTTTCTGTGACACGCCACTTTCCCTGCCAGAAATCCTCCTGCCGAAACCAGCATCTGACCCCCAGCACCACAGCGGAATCAGCCAATTCCGATACAAAGACCAGATAATCTCTGTCCTTCAAGACAAACTCATCTTCCTCCAAAATCCGCTGCAGCACTGCCTTTGCCTTTTTCAGATCTGCATTGTAAGAGATACCCACGGTAATATCCATCCGCCGCACCTCCTGCATGGTAATATTCACCAGACTATTGTTGGCCAGATTGCCATTGGGCAAAATAACAGTCTGATTGTCCGGCGTGAGAAGCTTTGTGTAAAAAATCTGGATTTCTGTGACTGTGCCCTCCTGATTAGAATAGCTCTCCTTAATGTAATCTCCCACCCGAAAGGGCTTTAAGGCCAGTATCAGCACGCCGCCTGCCAGATTGGACAGACTGCCCTGGACAGCCAGGCCGATTGCCACGCCTGCAGAACCCAGCACCGCCACCACGCTGGCTGCGTCCAGTCCAAAGGAGGAGGCCAGCCCCATGATTAATACCACATACAAGGTAGCTTTCACAAAGGAATCCACGAACTGTATCACACCCAGCTCAGCATTTGCCCGTTTCATGGATTTTCCAATGATGCGCCGCAGTAATTTTATCAGCCTTACACCTATCAGAAAGAATATTGCAGCCAGAAGGATGCGCAGCCCCAGATTCAAGGCCTTCTCTGGAAGGGCGCTCAAGAATTCCTGCATGGCGCCGGTCTGTATTTCCTCTATTATCTTTCCCTCCATGCCCTCGCCTCCCGCAAAGCTGCTGGCTGCCAGTCCATATATCCTCATGAGTCTATTCCTCCTGCCCCAGCTTTCTCCTTCGGCGCACTGATGATTACTTTTCCATCTTCTATCTCCATGCGCACCTTGTTCCCCTGAATACCCAAGCTGTCCAGGAATTCCCTGGGAATCTGCACACGCCCGGCCTTGTCCAGCACTGCATATTCATCATGGGCCTCCTCAAATACGCCAATGGAATCCAGCCTATCTGCATAGCTCTGCTTCACAATCATCTCACTGCTGGTCTTGCCGTCTCGGATAGCCACCACACGGCTTACCTTTTTGGACAGCATTCGGTCATGGGTGACGATTACAATGGTCAGTCCTAGATTTTTGTTCAAATCTCGGAACATATCCAAAATATAGTTACCTGTTTTGGTATCAACAGACCCAGTAGGTTCATCTGCCAGAAGAATCTTTGGCCCATTGGCCAGGGCAATGGCAATGGCGATTCTCTGCTGCTCACCGCCAGATAGCTGGTTTAGGCGGCTGTTCTTCTTGTGGGCCATGCCCACCATTTCCAGAAGCTCCAACGCCTTTTCCTTTTTCTTCCTGCCACGCTCTCCCTTGGTAAATCGCATAGGCAACTGCACATTCTGCCATGCGCTTAAATAGGGGAGCAAATTCCTGGCATTGTTCTGCCACACAAAGCCTACAGTATCTCGTTTGTATTCCACCAATTCTTTTTCATTTAGCTTGAACAGATCTCTTCCGTCTACTGTCAGCTTCCCTGCAGAGGGCCGATCTAGGCCTCCCACCATGTTCAGGAAAGTGGATTTTCCGCTGCCACTATTGCCGATAATGGCCATAAGCTCTCCCGCTTCGATGTTCAGCTCAAGTCCCTGAAGAGCCAGTACCTCCAGATCCTTTGTCTTATAGATTTTTACCAGATTTTCACAAACTATTATATTCTCACTCAACGAACTCACCATCCTCCAACTGGTATACTACATCCCCGATCTCCATCAGACCGGTATCATGGGTGGTCATGACAATTGTCACATCCTCTGAAGCCGCCAGATCCTTAAATATCTTCACTACTTGAAGCCCGGTATTGGTATCCAGCTCTGCTGTAGGCTCGTCCGCGAATATAATCTTTGGCCTGTGGGCAATTGCCCTTGCAATGGCCACGCGCTGCTGTTCGCCGCCAGACAATTCCTGGGGCAGGTGGTGTAGTCTGCTGCCCAGCCCTACCATTTTCAGGCATTCCTCCACTCGCTCCCTGCGATTTCCTTTGTATTTTGCAAGCCTTAAGGCAAATTCCACATTTTCATAGGCAGTCATCATGGGCACCAGTGCCACAGACTGAAACACAAAGCCCATCTCCACCCGCCGCAGCCGTCCCCTCTCCCTTTCGCTTATCTTCGTTATCTGATTCCCCTGAAAAAACACATCCCCCTCTGTAGGGTAATCCAATGCACTCAGGATATTCATCAGCGTGGTTTTCCCGGATCCAGACCTTCCTCTTAATATGGCAAGCTGTCCTTTGGCAATCTCCAAATTTAGTCCTTTTAATGCCCAGAACATGTCACCTCCCGCCACAGGAAAACCTCTTTTAATTCCCTTTCCCGCAATAATACTCTCCATATCTTCTCCTGCTTCTCTTAAGCCCTCTCTCAATCTTCGCCCAGCTTTAACGCCTGTGAGATCTTAATTTTCGAAATCAACCAGCCAAGAATCACCATGCAAACCAATATGGCCAGCCCTACCACTGTAAAGAGCCGCACATAGTCACTGCGGACACTTGCAATCTCCAAGGGTATCATCTGATCTGCAGAGCTGTATGCAATCTGTATCAGTGGAATGTACAGTTTGGAGGTCAGCATTCCCACAACAATTCCCGCTGCAATGGACACACCTGTAATAAAGAGCTGCTCATTGACTAGC
>CANRZC010000318.1 GCA_947644185.1 uncultured Acetatifactor sp. | reverse complement strand
CTTCAACGACGCCCAGGATACCCTGCGGGGCGGAATCACCTTCTTCCCCAGAGTTTTCTCCACCTACAGCTACAAGTCTGTCTTCAAGAACAAGCTGATGGCAACGGCAGCCATAAACTCTGTGCTGCGCACACTGCTGTCCACAGTGCTTGGGGTGCTGGTAGGGTCGCTTATCGCCTATGTGCTCTCCAGAAAAGAGCTGGTGGGCCGGAAACTGATTACAGTCTATTTTCTGGTGACTATGTACATTTCAGCCGGACTGATACCAAATTATTTCCTGATCAAGGATCTGGGGATGCTGAATAACTTCGCAGTTTATGTGATACCAGGGTTGGTGAGCGTGTACAATATCATTGTCATCAAGTCCTTTATACAGTCCCTGCCAGACAGCCTCACGGAGGCGGCCATGGTGGACGGGGCAGGGCATTTCCGCTGCTACTGGCAGATTGTGCTGCCCTGCTGTAAATCTGTGCTGGCTACGGTGGCCCTCTGGTGTGCAGTGGGCGCCTGGAATCAGTGGTTTGACACTTTCCTGTATGCGTCTGGTGCAGACCATTTGACCACGCTGCAGTATGAAATGATGAAACTGCTGTCTTCGGCCATGCAGTCCGGGCGGGACTTGTCCAGCATCTATGGCAATGGACAGCAGGTGGCCAATACCGTGACCCCCACTTCCATCCGCGCAGCGGTGACCATTGTGGCCTCAGTGCCCATATTGATCGTCTATCCCTTCCTGCAAAAATATTTTGTAAAGGGCGTTACGCTGGGGGCGACTAAGGAATAGGCTTTTGATCAACCATGTCCATGAAGGCTGCGGTATTCTAATGGGGAGCATTCCCTGTACTTCCGGAACACTCTGCTGAAGGAGGACACATTGGCATATCCGCAGGAGGCTGCTATATCCGACACAGACACTGTGGTATCCTTTAGGAGAGCTTCCGCGGCCTGGATGCGTAGGAAACTGATATATTCATAAAAGGTCTGGCCGGTATGCTGCTTGAAGATTTTGGTGAAATAAAATTTTGACAGGCCGGCCTTTTTGGATATTTCCTCCAGGGTAATGCTCTCTGCGTAATGGCTTTGCAGATATTCCAGCAGTCTGGAGATGTTCTCCGAGGGCGATTTTCCCTTTGGGCGGTTGGTTTGTTTCACAACCGTTGCCTGCTTGCCAGTGCGGTAATCTGTGTAGTGGGCATAGAATTTCATCAGGCAGGCGTAGATGAAAAGCAGCTTTGAAGGACTGTCACTCCAGTAGTGGGCGGCAGTTTCCATAATCAGGGAGATTTCCGTTTCATAAATCTCCGGGCAAGTATCCGCTGTGATAAGGACTGGCTTCGACAGAAGAGCCTGGGTGCGGAGAAAATTTCCAAACTGGCAGAAGAGATTCAGCTCCAACAGAAAAACGAACCGGCTTCCGGAAGAAGGGGCCTCGATAGAATGCAATTCTCCAGGTGGAATCAGCAGAATGTCGCCAGGCTTTAACAAAAAGGGGACGTTCTGGACTGTTACAGAAAAGTTTTCCTCCAGGGGGATGATGATTTCCTGAGCATTGTGCCAGTGGGTGGAGAAACCGCCATTTTGGACATTATACCAGAAGCGCAGGGTGGTCTGGGCCATGTAGGGGGGAAGCTCGTATTCTTCTACGGTGTTGTTCCAGGTCAGGCCTGGGAATTCGTCGGGTTGTATCTGATAGTCTCGTTTTTGGCTTTCGGTTAGTGTGAATAAATGTTTTGGGTTCATGGTGCGCTCCCTTCTTGACGGATTGAGGCAAAGTTGACACAATGTTCTTCTGGGTCAATATTATATCATATCTTCCCAGAATTGTGCAAAGGTGTTTCTATATATGATAAGATGCTAGGATAGAAAAGGAGAATGAAAATGGGAGCTTTTGAAACAGGAGAGTACCGCAATCTGTTTGCGGAAATAGGGAAAAGCAAGGAAGACATTCACAAGAAAATTCGGGATGCGGTGGACATCTTTTTCTATGGAAGTGAGGAAGATCGCATTTACCATCCTGTAGGGGAGGACATGGGCTATCTGGAGGACACGGGAAACATAGACGCCCGGACAGAGGGAATGTCATATGGGATGATGATGTGTGTCCAGTTGGACATGAAAGAAGAATTCGACCGCATCTGGAAATGGTCCAAAACTTATATGTATCTGGAAGAGGGGGAAAATGAGGGATATTTTGCCTGGAGCTGTAAGGTAAACGGGGAAAAGAACGCCTTTGGGCCTGCACCGGACGGGGAGGAATACTATGCCATGGCACTGTTCTTCGCTTCCCATAGATGGGGGGATGGAGAGGGGATCTATGCCTACTCCAAGGAGGCGCGGAATATTTTGAGAGCTTGCATCCATAAGGGGGAGAATGGCAGGCCTGGAGCACCCATGTGGAACCGGGAGAACAAGCAGATTCTCTTTATACCGGGAAGTCCTTTTACAGATCCTTCCTACCATCTGCCCCATTATTATGAGCTGTTTGCGCTCTGGGCGGATCAGGAGGACAGGGAATTCTGGAAACAGGCTGCTCTTGCCAGCAGAGAATATCTGGCAAAGGCCTGTCATCCGGTGACTGGAATGAGTCCAGAGTACGGGGAGTTCGACGGAAGCCCCATGGACAGAAAAATGCCCTGGGGTGACAGCCATGGTCAATTCTACAGCGATGCCTACAGAACTGTTGCGAATATCGGTCTGGACTACCTGTGGTTTGGCAAGGACCAGGGACACTACCAGGCGCCTCTTAAGCTCATGCGCTTTCTGGGGACGGATCTGGAGGCGGCGAGATGCGTGTTCGAGATAGATGGCACCCCAGTGGACAAAACAGTGCTGCATCCATTGGGCCTTCTGGCCACCACGGCCCAGGGAGCCCTGACAGTGCCAAAGGAGGAGTCACAAGATCCAGAGAGCGATTGGAGCCTGGCAAAGAGGTGGGTGGAATGGTTCTGGAATCAGCCCCTGCGCAAAGGGAAAAGACGGTATTATGACAACTGCCTGTATCTGTTTGCGCTGTTAGCTTTGAGTGGAAACTACCGAATTTATCAATAGAAGAAAATAGGAGAGATGGACATGGTAGCATATGAGGTGAAAAGACAAAGGCTTTTGGCGTATACCAGAAAAGCATCCAAAGAGGAATATCCACAGGGCCTTGCATATAGTGTACATTTGTCATACAGCAGAGATGGAGGAGCGGCGGTGGAAGAACATATCAAAAAAGTATATGTCCCCATGACG
>CANRZC010000317.1 GCA_947644185.1 uncultured Acetatifactor sp. | reverse complement strand
ACCTAGAGCAGCTATCGCCATGGGAAAGAAGGATTTGGACAGTGCCAGAAAGATTCTGGGGAACTGTTTCTCGGTCCTCATGATTTTTGCAGTGTTCCTGACTGTATTATTTTATATCTTTGCACCACAGCTGCTCCTGCTCTTTGGCGCCAGCGATGTGACACTGCCCTATGCCCTCTCCTATGCGCGCATTTATATTCTGGGCATCGTGTTTGTGATGATTGTCATGGGGATGAATCCCTTCATTACCACCCAGGGCTTTGCGAAATTCAGCATGCTTACCACAGTGGTGGGCGCTGTGTGCAATATCATCCTAGATCCCATTCTAATCTTCGGCCTTCAGATGGGTGTCCGGGGAGCTGCTATTGCCACAGTTATCAGCCAGGCTATCAGCGCTATGTGGGTGCTGTGCTTCCTGCGGGGACCCAAAACCATATTAAAGCTCAAAGTGTCCAACATGAAATTGGAAGCGCCCATTATCTTACCCTGTCTGGCGCTGGGAATCTCGACTTTTGTGATGCTCAGCACAGAGAGCATTCTAAATATCAGCTTCAACAGCAGCCTGTCCCGCTTTGGTGGGGATGTGGCCGTAGGCGCTATGACAATTATTTCCTCCTGTAGTCAGCTGGTGACGCTTCCGCTCCAGGGGATCTGTCAGGGCGGGCAGCCTATTATGAGCTACAACTTTGGGGCAGCCAAAAAAGAGCGGGTGAAGCAGGCCTTTCGCTGCCAATTTGTGGCCTGTACCGGCTATGCCTCCGTATTGTGGCTGTTGATGCTGCTCTTTCCCCAGGTATTTGCCGGGATCTTTAGCAGTGACGCTTCTTTGGTGGAATACACTGTCTGGGCAATGCGCATCTACATGGCCGGTATCTTCTCCACCGGTGTACAGATTGGCTGCCAGCAGACCTTTATGGCATTAGGACAGGCGAAAATCAGTCTGCTGATGGCATGTCTGCGGAAGCTTGTTCTGTTGATTCCATTGATTTTCCTTCTGCCCCAGATCCTTTCCAATCAGGTGTTCGGTGTATTTGTGGCAGAGCCTGTCAGTGATATTCTGGCAGCCACGGTCACTGCCACCATGCTCTTCACAAGGCTAAACAAGATTCTAGCGCAGGGAGCAGGCGAACAGAAAAAAACGGTATAAAAACGGCCAGGCTTAAGCCTGGCTGTTTTTAACGGTTTGCCAATTCTGTGGTGATCTCTTCCCAGCTGATGTCTTTTTCCGCCATCAGCACCATCATATGGTACAGGAAATCGCTCATCTCGTACTTGACCTCACTTGCACCTGGGTTCTTGGCGGCGATGACGATCTCCGTGGCCTCCTCCCCCAGCTTTTTTAAGATCTTGTCGATACCCTTGTCGAAAAGATAGTTGGTGTAGGAGCCCTCTTTGGGATGGAGCTTCCTGTCCTTTATGACAGAAAAGACCTCTTCAAAAACTTGTAGAGGATTGGCGGCTTCCTCCACATCCTTTTTTACGATTGGCTGGAAGAAGCAGCTTCGGGCCCCAGTGTGGCAGGCAGCACCTACCTGAGAGACCTTTGCCAGAAGCGTGTCTTTGTCACAGTCTGCGGTGAGACTCTTGAGATACTGGAAATGGCCACTGGTCTCTCCCTTCAGCCACAATTGACTGCGGCTGCGGCTGAAATAAGTCATTCGGCCAGTGCGCAGGGTCTGCCCGTAGGCTTCCTCGTTCATATAGGCCATCATTAGTACCTCTCCGGTTCGGTAATCCTGTACAATCACAGGAATCAGTCCCTCCGCATTTTTCGTAAGATCTTCCCATTGTAATGCTGCTTCCAAAGTTTCCACTAAAATTCCATTCTCCTTACATAAGCCTTTCAGGGCCAAAATATCCCGGTAATTGTCATTGATGGTATTTCCTGTGACCCCGCAGACATTTTCCTGGGCAAAGATTTCCATCAGCTTGTTCAGCGCAATCTGATTCACCTCCACCAGACAGGGAAGCTGGGTGACGTTTTTAGTCTCTCGGATCTGATGGGCATTCTGTAAAATCAGACCAGAGACAAAGCTCTCTAACAACTCCCGGTTGTGAGCAATGATGTCTGCACTGTTGCTAGAGGCCAGAAGCTTATCCTTACCAAATCGCTGGGAGGCTTCCTTTGTGAGAGCGATATTGCTCTCTTTGGTAAAGTCCAGCACAGCCCGTCTACAGCCTGCATAGAGCAGCTTTTTCACATCCTCCAGGCGTTTTATATTTCCGGCACCTGTCACATCCATCTGGGCATCAGCACAGATTTCCTTGATAAGCTCCAGAGCCTCCTCATGCTCCTGATCCCCCTCAGACATATCAAATACGATAAGACCATCCGCATTGTGCTCATTGTACAGATGCACCAGGCGCAAGGGATCTGTCTCCACTACCGAAAGGTCTGTGAGCCGCCTGACTGCATGGCCGTTATAAAGGTAGATACATGGTACGAATTTTTTCACTAGCATATCAGTAACCTCATTTGTTTGAATGAATTTGTGTTACAGAGTTCCCTTTGTGCTGAGCACATCCCTGACGCGTGGCTCTATTCCCACGGCCATGTCCAAAGCCTTTGCAAAGGCCTTAAACATGGCTTCTATCATATGGTGGGCATTATGGCCATCCAATACCTTTAGGTGCAGATTCATGCCGGCGCTGTAGGAAACCGCGTAGAAAAATTCTCGCACCAGCTCTGTATCCAGACCCCCCACCCGCTCTGTGGGAAATGCGGCATCAAAATTTAGATAAGGCCTTCCGCAGAGATCAATGGCACATAGGACCAGAGCATCATCCATGGGAAGAACAAAATACCCATATCTGCGGATTCCCTTTTTTTCGCCCACTGCCTTTGCGACGGCCTGTCCCAATACAATACCAGTGTCTTCTACAGTATGGTGCCCATCCACCTGCAAATCTCCCGTCACTTCACACTTTAAATCAAAAAAACCATGCCTGGAAAAGCCCTCCAGCATATGATCCAAAAAGCCAATGCCTGTGGATATTTCAGAGACTCCAGTGCCATCCAGCTGCAGGGTGATGGAAATATCCGTCTCTTTTGTCCTCCTGTTCACAACAGATGTTCTTGTCATAGGCTTTCCTTTCCGAAGCTGCTTTCCCCTTCAAATCGTACCCGAATGCTGTTGGCGTGGGCTGTGAGTCCCTCGCTTTCCGCAAATAGTTCAATGTCTCTGTCGCACCTTCACCATCCCCTGCCATTTTCCTTGCAAGATATGTGTTCACAA
>CANRZC010000316.1 GCA_947644185.1 uncultured Acetatifactor sp. | reverse complement strand
GACCCCCAAATTTTGTAAAGTATTGCTTTACCTGGGTCATAGCCTCATACATATGATATCCCTCTATGGAACGCCCGGATCCCTTTACCCCCTCTTCCCCTCTGGTCAAGATAAAGACAGGGTGATGGTATTTTTCCCGAATGCGGCCAGCGATAATGCCTGCCAAGCTTTCATGAACCTCTGGCAGAAATATCACCATGACCTTGTCCTGTTCCATATGATGCTGGGCCAAATACTGCTCTGCCTGCTCCACTCCCTGAAGAGTCAAATTCTTTCGGCTGTCATTGAGCTCCTTTAGCTCTCTGGCAGCACTCATTGCCTCCACCCTTGTGGAGGCTTGCAGCAATTCCAGGGCCCGCTTTGCCGTATCCAGCCTCCCTGTGGCGTTCAGGCAAGGGCCTATCACAAAGCCCAGATGATAGGCACTGAGCTTCTCCGGCTGGATGCCATTGACCTCCATCAGCGCTTTCAAGCCTTGGTTGCGTGTCTGTTTCAGGCGGATCAGCCCCTCTTTCACCAGAATGCGGTTCTCTTCTCGAAGCTCCATCACATCGCAGACTGTGGCCAGCGCTGCCAGCTCCAACAGCTCCTCCATATGCTCTCTCAGTGCCAGGTTCCCTGTT
Organism: uncultured Acetatifactor sp.; assembly: GCA_947644185.1. Classification (GTDB taxonomy): domain Bacteria; phylum Bacillota; class Clostridia; order Lachnospirales; family Lachnospiraceae; genus Acetatifactor. Next base: position 2,655 of record CANRZC010000316.1, on the reverse strand, counting down.
CTCTCCGCCAGAGCCGCTATCAGCTTGTAAGCCACCACACCACCGCAGATGCCGGGGAATGGATAGTGGCATTTCTCCTGCTTTGGATCGATCACTGCCAAAGCCGGTGGCAACAGCTCCCGTCTGGACAGCTCTCCATCCTCCATGGCAAAAGGCACTTCATGGTGATCCGTGACAATGACTCCAATGCCGTAGGAGTTTGCCAGGGCAATCTGCGGTGCGGCAGCTATGCCATTATCGCAGGTCACTATCATCCCAATGCCATCCTGCCTGGCCACTTCTATCAAATGGTCATTGAGACCATAGCCGTCATGGATCCGGTGGGGAATGGCGGTATCCACCTGGGCGCCCAACAGGCTCAATCCCTTTGTCAGAATATAGGAAGAGCTGATGCCATCCACATCATAGTCTCCAATGACACGTATGCGGATGCCCTCCTCTATGGCTCTGCGGATCTCCTCCACAGCCCTGTCCATGTCCTTCAATAGCCACGGAGAATGACAGTCCGACAGCGTACCATGTAAGAAGCGCTGCACCTGTGTGCTTTCCGTCAGCTCCCGATTGCGCAATATTCTGGCCACCACGGGACTGATCTGAAATTCCGCTGCCCATGCGTTAAAATCTGCTTTCTTTGTAGTCACATACCATTTTTCCATGCTGTATCCGCCCTTTCCCGGTTTCGCCTTCCTTGTAGCTCTGGTCCTGCCACAAATCGCGGCAAAGGCCGTATCTGACGCCTTCCCCGGCAATCCGATACGGCCCTTGCACATGCCTGCACAGAGGCGTCAGCTGTATTTCTCCACCACTTTATCCATCTGTTCTCTGGCCTTTTCCATGTCACGCACCAGCTTAAACTGCGTGCGGCACCGGTCCAGATTTTGATTCTCCCGGTGAATTTTGAAATAGGTATCCCCATTTAAATGGTCTGTCAGGAATCGCATCCCACATTCAAATGTCATCATCATGGCACCCACCGGAAGCATCTTCTTCTCCCTATCCGTCAAAAGCTCACCGCACTCCCCCAGGAACCCTTTGGTATAGCATTCAAACAGATGAAGCTCGAAATTCACCTTGCTTAAATCCGGTTCGTCCTCTGCCGCGTAGGTAGCCCCAAAGCGGATACTGTCACCAAAGTCATTGACAGAAAGTCCTGGCATTACTGTGTCCAAATCTACCACTGCCAGCGGTTTTCCTGTGCTTTCGTCAAACAGCACATTATTTAGCTTTGTATCGTTATGGGTGACCCGCAGAGGCAGTTCACCGCTCTCCTGCAGGTCTATCAAAGTAGCCGCGAAATCCTTGTGCTCCCGCACAAAGGCAATCTCTTTCGCCACAGATGCAGCTCTGCCACAGGCATCCCTTTCCACGGCTGCCTCAAAGTCCAGATAGCGGGACTTGGTATTGTGGAAATTGGGGATGGACTCATAGAGCTTATCTGCCGGAAAATCTGCCAGAAGCTTTTGGAAATGTCCGAATGCGCAGGCGCTTAGGTAAAATTGCTCTGCATTCTCACAGCTCTGCATGGTCATGGTGCCATCTATGAATCGATACACCCGCCAGCAGCCCTCTTCATTCTGGTACAAGGTCTTCCCCTCTTTGGTGAGAACCACATTCATTGTCTCTCTCTCGGGATCCCCTCCTGCTTTCACAATCTTCTCTCTCAGAAAATCCGTCACCAGAATGATATTGTCCATCAGCGCTTCCGCGTTCTGAAAGACAGCTGTGTTGATCCGCTGTAAGATATAATAGTGCTCTCCTGTCTGTGTCTTTACCAGAAAGGTATCGTTGATATGACCGCCACCGTGGCTCTCTGCGCTCACTGCCTTGCCGTCCAGTTGAAAATGATCTGCGATCTCCAGATATTGGTTCATGATGTCTTCTCCTAGCGTTTTTAAGTCTGTTTCCATTTCTCTATCAGTCTACCAATTGTTCCCTCTTTCGTCAAGAAACAATATGCTCAGAATTCCCACTCAGGATTCTGGCAGACTGTCATTTTTGCTAAAGAACATACCAAACAACAGGGGTGTGGCAAGGGTCAGGGGATAGAGATAGCGAAGCAAGGCCACCGGACCTAACAGTATGGTTCCAAAGTAAAGCGCCAGAGGCAATATACTCAAAAACAACCCTTTTCGCCCCCTAGCAATGGCAAATCCAGAGAGCAGCACCAGCAGCCACAGGCATGTCTCAGGCCGCGTGAGAAGCTTGTACTCCGTTGTATCCACACGCTCTCTCAGATAGGAATTGTATCTTTCAAACAAATTGGCCGGAGAAATCCCCCAATTGTTTTGGTGGGAAACCGTGTACAGATAGGCCAGGCTCCTATACTCATTTGCCTGCATATTCCAATAGGGGAAAATCATGTCTTCCCAGGCAAGCAGATATTCCATGGGATTTTGCTTCATAAGAGACATATATAGCTTCCAATATTTACCAAAATCCGACAATAGCACCTGGGTGCGAAAGGTATTTTTAACTGGATCCGCAGTGGTACCGTCATATGATAAAATACCATCCTCTGGAATCAGTTCCTCCAAAGCTTCTATCTGAAGGGGTGTTACCGTGACGTTACCGCCGTTTTTCTTCATAGACACCACTCTGGCCATCTGCATAATGTCTTGTTAATTCATGGAAATGGTCTATAACCAGATATTTATT
>CANRZC010000315.1 GCA_947644185.1 uncultured Acetatifactor sp. | reverse complement strand
ATCAGATATAAGGGTGTGGTCTGCGACCGCTGTGGCGTGGAAGTCACAAAGTCCAGCGTGCGCAGAGAGCGCATGGGCCATATTGAGTTGGCTGCGCCAGTGTCCCATATCTGGTATTTTAAAGGAATTCCCAGCCGGATGGGATTGATTTTAGACTTGTCTCCAAGGGTATTGGAGAAGGTGCTTTATTTTGCATCCTATATTGTGTTGGATCCTGGAGAGTCAGGCTTGGATTACAAGCAGATCCTGTCTGAAAAGGAATACCAGGATGCCAGGGAGACCTATGGAAATAAATTCCGTGTGGGTATGGGGGCGGAGGCCATCAAGGAGCTGCTCCAGGCCATTGACCTGGACGAGGAAGCGGAAGAACTGAAAGCTGGGCTGAAGGAATCCTCCGGCCAAAAACGAGCCCGCATTATTAAGAGGCTGGAGGTAGTGGAGGCATTCAGGGAGTCTGGCAATATGCCTGACTGGATGATCATGGATGTGATTCCTGTGATTCCCCCGGACATCCGCCCCATGGTTCAGCTGGACGGAGGCAGATTTGCTACCTCTGATCTCAACGACTTGTATAGAAGAATCATCAACCGTAATAATCGCTTAAAGAGACTGTTGGAGCTGGGCGCTCCGGATATTATTGTCCGCAATGAGAAGAGAATGCTGCAGGAGGCTGTGGATGCTCTGATTGACAATGGACGCAGGGGCCGTCCTGTGACAGGCCCTGGAAATCGCGCCCTGAAGTCCCTGTCTGATATGCTGAAGGGCAAGACAGGACGATTCCGTCAAAACCTGCTGGGCAAGCGTGTGGACTATTCGGGACGTTCTGTTATCGTGGTAGGACCAGAGCTCAAGATTTATCAGTGCGGTCTGCCGAAGGAGATGGCCATTGAGCTGTTTAAGCCCTTTGTGATGAAGGAGCTGGTGGCGAAAAACATTAGCCAGAATATTAAAAATGCCAAAAAATTGGTAGACAAGATGGACAATCAGGTCTGGGACGTGCTGGAGGAGGTTATTAAGGAGCATCCTGTTATGCTGAACCGTGCACCTACTTTGCACAGGCTGGGCATCCAGGCATTTGAGCCCATTCTGGTAGAAGGTAAGGCTATCAAGCTGCATCCGCTGGTGTGTACGGCATTCAATGCAGACTTTGACGGGGACCAGATGGCAGTGCATCTTCCCCTTTCCGTGGAGGCCCAGGCAGAGTGTCGTTTCCTGCTGCTGTCTCCCAACAACCTGTTAAAGCCCTCTGACGGCGGTCCTGTGGCTGTGCCCTCTCAGGACATGGTGCTTGGTATCTACTACCTGACACAGGAGAGACCAGGCTCTTTGGGTGAAGGCAAGTTCTTTAAGAGTGTGAACGAAGCTATTTTGGCCTATGAAAATAAATACTGTACCCTGCATTCCAGGATTACGGTAAGGGTGTCAAAGAAGAATGCCGATGGCGAAATGGTCAGCGGAAATGTGGAGTCCACATTAGGACGCTTTATCTTCAATGAAATCCTGCCCCAGGATCTGGGCTTTGTGGACAGGAGCTTACCGGAGAACTTCCTAAAGCTGGAGGTGGATTTCCACGTAGACAAAAAGGGCTTGAAGAAGATTCTGGAGAAGGTTATCAATACCCATGGGGCATCCAGGACTGCAGAGGTGCTGGACGATGTGAAGGCCATTGGCTACAAGTATTCCACCCAGGCTGCTATGACAGTGTCCATTTCCGATATGACAGTGCCGGCACAGAAACCGGAACTGCTGGCCCAGGCTCAGAGCACAGTAGATAAGATTTCTACCAACTTCCGCAGAGGCCTGATCACAGAGGAAGAGCGCTACCGCGCGGTTGTGGAGACTTGGAACGAGACGGATAAAGAGCTGACAGATGTGCTTTTGGCAGGTCTGGACAAATACAATAATATTTATATGATGGCGGATTCCGGTGCCCGTGGATCCAACCAGCAGATCAAACAGCTGGCAGGCATGCGGGGTCTGATGGCAGATACCACAGGCCGTACCATTGAGCTGCCCATTAAGTCCAATTTCCGTGAGGGGTTGGATGTGCTGGAGTATTTCATGTCAGCCCATGGTGCCCGCAAAGGTCTGTCCGACACTGCACTGCGTACAGCAGACTCCGGTTACCTGACCAGACGTATGGTGGATGTATCTCAGGAGCTGAGTATCCGGGAGGTGGACTGCAGCGAGGGCAGGGCAGAAATTCCTGGCATGACAGTGAAGGCTTTCATGGATGGAAAAGAGACCATTGAGAGTCTGAAGGATAGAATCATGGGAAGATATTCCTGTGAAGATATTTATGATAAAGATGGGGATTTGATTGTAAAGCACAATCATATGATCACGCCCAGCCGCGCCGCCAGGATTCTGAGCACAGGTGTGGACGAGAAGGGAGAACCCATCACTGCTATCAAGATTCGGACCATTCTTACCTGCCGGTCCCACGTGGGGATCTGTGCCAAGTGCTATGGTGCGAACATGGCCACTGGCGAACCTGTGCAGGTGGGTGAGGCAGTGGGAATCATTGCAGCGCAATCTATTGGTGAGCCTGGTACACAGCTGACCATGCGTACCTTCCATACTGGTGGTGTGGCAGGTGACGATATCACACAGGGTCTTCCCCGTGTAGAGGAGCTGTTTGAAGCCAGAAAGCCAAAGGGCTTGGCGATCATCGCAGAATTTGGTGGCAAGGCAGAGCTGCGCGACACTAAGAAGAAGCGTGAAGTGGTCATAAGCAATGATGAGACAGGAGAGAGCAAAGCATACTTGATTCCTTATGGATCCCGTATCAAGGTGTTGGATGGTCAGGTACTGGAGGCCGGTGACGAGCTGACAGAAGGCTCTGTCAATCCCCATGATTTGCTGAAAATCAAGGGAATTCGTTCCGTGCAAGACTATATGCTGCGAGAGGTACAGAGGGTGTACCGCTTACAGGGTGTGGATATTGCAGATAAGCATATTGAAGTCATTGTGCGCCAGATGCTGAAAAAGGTCCGCATTGAGAACAGTGGAGACGCGGAATTCCTACCGGGCACATTGGTTGATTTCCTGGACTATGAGGACATGAATGAGGCTTTGATAGCAGAGGGCAAGGAACCTGCAGAGGGCAAGCAAGTCCTACTGGGCATCACAAAGGCAGCACTTGCCACCAATTCCTTCCTGTCAGCCGCTTCCTTCCAGGAGACCACAAAGGTCCTGACAGAGGCTGCTATCAAGGGAAAGGTGGACAATCTGATAGGCCTGAAAGAGAACGTTATCATCGGTAAGCTGATTCCTGT
>CANRZC010000314.1 GCA_947644185.1 uncultured Acetatifactor sp. | reverse complement strand
TGCTCCGTCTATTTTCTTCCAGGATAAGCTCATCTGTTTTTTCTTCTTGCTTACCTCCTGTCTGTTTTTCCTTCCAGTCAACATATTAACGGTTGGAGCCCCAAAAGTCAAGGCGAAAACAATACAAAAAAGTGGAGAATAAACATGAAAAGTGTGGCATTGTATAATCTGGGCTGTAAGGTCAATTCCTATGAAATGGATGTAATGCGCCAAATGCTTCAGGAAAAGGGATATCGCATTGTGCCTTTTGATGAAGTGGCTGATATCTATATCGTGAATACCTGTACAGTGACCAATATTGCGGACCGAAAAAGCAGGCAGATTGTGCACCGAGCCAAACAGCGAAATCCTGAGGCAGTGGTGGTGGCCGTGGGCTGCTATGTACAGACTGGCAGGGAGGCTGTGGAGAAGGAGCCTGCCATTGACCTGGCCATTGGCAACAACCGGAAAAAGGACATTGTGCCCATTCTGGAAGAATACCTAAAGGGGCACCAGGACAAGACATTGCAGGGCAGTACAATCCTGGACATTGACCACACCTATGAATATGAGGAAATGCAGCTAAAGCAAACAGCAGAGCACACCAGAGCCTACATTAAGGTGCAGGATGGCTGCAATCAGTTTTGCTCCTACTGCGCAATTCCCTATGCCAGAGGCAGGGTACGCAGCCGCAGAATGGAGGATGTGCTACAGGAGGTTTCAGGGATGGTGGCCGCAGGCTATCGGGAGGTGGTGCTGACAGGCATCCATATCAGCTCCTATGGAATTGACTTTACAGATACCATGGCAGGAGAGGGGTGCGGCAGACAGGGGAATGGACAGCCCAGGTACCAGGGACACAGTCGCCTGGTGGAGCTGGTGGAGAGGATCCAGGAGATAGACGGCCTGGAACGGATCCGACTGGGATCCCTGGAGCCCAGGATCATTACCCCAGAGGTTGCCAGACGGCTGGCTTTGATTCCAAAGCTGTGCCCCCATTTCCACTTGTCCCTTCAGAGTGGCTGCGACGCTACCTTAAAAAGGATGAATAGACATTACACTGCCGGGGAATACTATAAAAGCGTGGAGCTTTTGCGGGAATATTTAAGCCACCCAGCCATCACCACCGATGTCATTGTGGGATTCCCGGGGGAGACAGAGGAAGAGTTTGCCCAGACAAAAGCATTTCTGGAGAAAGTGCATTTTTATGAGATGCATGTATTTAAATATTCCAAAAGGGCGAAAACCCTGGCGGCTACCATGCCAGAGCAGGTGCCAGAGTCTGTGAAAGCCAGGCGAAGCAGTGAGCTGATAGCCCTGGGTGGGAAGCAGTCGGTAGAATTCCGCAGAGGGTACATAGGGAAGGAAGCCCAGGTGCTGTTGGAGGAGATCCGTGAGATAGAGGGAAGGAGCTATTGCATCGGTCATACAAAAGACTATGTAAAGGTGGCAGTAGATGTGACAGACCGTGCACAAAAAGACGTACCGGCGATAAATACGCTGGTAAAAGTAGAAATTAAGGATTTTCTCACAGAGGAAATTTTGATGTAGCTTGAATTTTTGGCATAAATGAGTTATGATAAAAGGAAAGTAATGGATCGCTTTGATATGCTCGGCACTGGCGGGCGGATAGGAGTCAAGACATGCAGAATTTGGAAAATACACAATACTTCAAGGTGGACTCGGAACCTGCACACGGAGCGAAGGCGGTACTGGCCGCTGTATATGAAGCATTGACAGAAAAAGGCTACAACCCAGTACACCAGATTGTGGGTTATATTATGAGTGGTGACCCTACTTACATTACCAGCCACAAGAACGCTCGGAGTATGATTATGAAGGTAGAGCGGGACGAGCTGGTGGAGGAGCTGCTGACAGAGTATATTCACACCAAGGAATGGGAATAGCGTGAAGAGAATTTCTAAAGCTTCACGCTGGGCTTGCGTGTTGGGAGAAGGAGGCGCGCTATGCGCATAATGGGTCTCGATTTCGGCTCTAAGACAGTGGGGGTAGCTGTCAGCGACAGCTTGCTGATAACAGCCCAAGGGGTGGAAATTATCCGCAGGGAGAGAGAAGATAAGCTGCGCCGGACATTGGCCAGGATTGAAGAGCTGATATTGGAATACGAAGTGGAAGAGATCGTGCTGGGGCTTCCGAAGCATATGAATGCCACGGAAGGACTGCGGGCAGAGCTGACAGAAGAATTTCGGGAGAAGCTGGAGCGCCGGACGGGATTACCTGTTGTCATGTGGGACGAGCGGTTGACCACAGTGGCTGCAGACAAGGCTATGATAGAGGCTGGCATTCGCAGGGAAAAGCGAAAAGATTATGTGGACAAGATTGCTGCAGCGCTGATATTACAGGGCTATCTGGACAATCGCAGCAGGAAGGCAGAGGAGGCAGGCACTGAGGGAGCCCATACCTGAAATCTGGTATGGCAGTGAGAAATACCACAGTGCAGGAGGGCTTTTGGGCAGCAGCGTGTAGCAATGATTTGGGAGTAGAAATGGCTAAACAGGAGAAAATTACATTTAGGCCGGAGGGAGACGATCCGGTAGATTTTTACGTGTTAGAGCAGACAAGGATAGCTGGTGTTGACTACATCCTGGTCACCGATGCGGAAGAGGGCGATGGAGAAGCCCTGATTTTGAAGGATACTTCCAGAGATGGAGAGGAAGATGGCATGTACACCATTGTGTCCGATGAACAGGAGCTGGTGGCTGTGGCAGGCGTGTTCGAGAATATGTTAGAGGACATAGAGTTTGAGTGTGAGTGATCCAGGAGCTTCCTACCTTGCATTGGGTTGCCTGGTGCAACAGTTCAGTGTCCTGTCTGAACTGTTACGCCTGGACATAGGAGAACCCTGTGGAGTTGTAATATGGCAGTTGACAAACGGAAGGCAGAGCAGCTTTTGAAGGAAAAAGGGCTAAAGGTTACCAGACAGCGAATGGCAGTTCTGGAGGCCATTGACGCCTGCGCAGAGGAGCATCTGACTGCAGAAGAAATATTTGAGCTTGTAAAAGTGGACTGTCCAGATATTGGACTGGCTACTATTTATAGAACCATACAGTTGTTGGTGAGCCTGCATCTGATTGACCGGATCAATTTTGACGATGGTTTTGTGCGCTACGAGATGGGGAGTGCTCTGGAGGGCACAGGGAGACACCGTCATCATCATCTGATCTGTATCAAATGCGGTAGAGTGATATCCTTTCAGGATGATCTGTTGGAGGAGCTGGAGGAGAAGATCACTGGGGCTACCGGGTTTCTGACACGGGATACATATACTGGAGAAGAGGATGAGCCGGAGAGCCTGC
>CANRZC010000313.1 GCA_947644185.1 uncultured Acetatifactor sp. | reverse complement strand
TGGGATTACAGTAAGCGTCAGGATCAGGTAGGGCATAAGTATAATAGATATGGGGACTTACTTTTCTGGAATTGAAAACTATCGGGAAGGAAAGGGTGTGCGCACCTTTGGGAGAACAGAGCTGGAAAGGATTTTCCAAAAGTGCGGGGTGGAAGAATATCATTTTTACTATCCCTATCCAGATTATAAATTTATGACCATGCTGTACAGTGACGAATATCTTCCGGGAAAAGGAGAGCTGTCCAACAACCTGCGGAATTTTGACAGGGACAGGCTGCTTTTGTTCGACGAGAAGGAGGCTTTTGACGGCATCGTGGAGGACGGGCTTTTTTCCGTGTTCGCGAATTCTTACCTGGCGGTTATAGGCAGTGGGTTTGACACAAAATATGTAAAATACTCCAATGACAGAGCGCCGGAATATGCCATCCGAACGGAAATTGCAATAGATAAAAGCAATCCAGCCAGCAGATTGGTAGTGAAAAAGTATCCCCTGGGCCAGGCTGCTGTGGAGCATGTGAGAGGGATGGAGACTGCCTATGAGCGCCTCAGCGAAAAATATGAGGGTAGCCCACTGAAGGTTAATACCTGCAAATTGATAGAAGAGGGCGCATCTTTTTTTGGGCAGTTTGAATTTGTGTATGGGACGCCGCTTTCGGAGCTGATGGACAGATGCCTGGAAAAGGATGACTTGGAAGGATTCCGTGGCTATTTCCGGCAATATGTGGAGAGAATCAGCTACAACAGCCAGTATCCCGCTGCGGATTTTGACCTAATTTTTTCCAATATTTTGGTGGAATCCCCTTCCGAAAATGAAATGCCCGGGGAGGACAGATGGACGCTTATCGATTATGAATGGACATTCGGAGAGGCCATTGACACAAAAAAGCTTGCCTTTCGGGCTGTTTACTGCTATTTGTTGGAGGATGAAAAACGCAAGAAGCTGGACCTGGGGAGTATTTTGCAGGAGCTGGATATCACGGAGAAGGAAGCGGAGGAATTCAAAAAGCAGGAGCTGGCATTTCAGCGCTTTGTCACAGGCAATCACCGTTTCATGGGGGAAGTTCGAGATCTCCTTGGCAATAAGTGCTATCCTGTGAAAGCGGTTCTGGACAAGGTCTATTTGGAAGAAAAGTGGGGACGGATTCAGATCTATGAAGACAGAGGAGAGGGATTTCAGGAGGAAAATTCCTATTTTGCCGGAGAGCTCCTACAGGAAGATGAGCAGGGGTTGCACCTGACCCTTAGGGTGGAAAAGGGGGTACAGAGCCTTCGGATCGACCCGGCCTTCACGGACTGTCTGGTACAGATAAAAGATCTCAAATGGAACAAACAGGCGCTTATGCTAAACGGGAGAGCCTCGGTGGTGACCTCCAATGGCACAAGAATTGACAATACAGATTGTTTCGTATTTCCCACACAGGATCCCAACCTGATGATTTCCCTGGAGGGACAGTCCTTTGAGGAGACAAATTGCCTGGAAATCTGCATGGAGCGCTCTTTTGTGGGGAGAGAGATAGCGTTAAATATTGAAAATGCAGCAAAGAGAAGGCTCCGCCTGCGTGTGAGCTCTTGAACAGGATGCAGTGTGTTACGCGCGCCAAAGCGCGCAAAGGGGTGTAAAAATGAAAGACAATCCAATCAAGAGAACTCTGCTGTATAGAGCAGCCAGAAAAGCAGCCCTCAAAATGCGGACACTGGGGCAGGGAGGCAAAAAGGAGACAGCACCGAAGGAGCTGGTCTCCTCCTACCAGGAAAAGCTATCCTGTCACAGCGACAGCTACAGACAGTGGATGAGAGAGCAGGAGCCAGCTTTATGGCAGCAGTGGGAACAGACGCTACAGAGCAGGAAGAGGGATGAACTCCCAGAGAGGAGCTGTCTGGTAATCGGCTATGAGGAGCTTGGGGGTATCAGAGAGCTGTCACAGATTGTAGAGATTTGTACCAGGAATCCGCACATCCTCCTGTTTGCAGAAAAGCCAAAGGATCTGGATGAAAGGGCAGTCTCCTATGTGGAGAACTGGTTTGCCACAGAGCCCACCGCAAGGCTGCTCTATGGAGCGGAAGACCATAGGAGGGGAGAAGAGAGAAGCTTTCCCTGGTTTAAGCCCTGCTTCTCCCCGGATACACTGCTGGGTTTTTTCTACCTTGGCAGCTATTTTGCCCTGGACTGCACATGGGCCATGCAGACGCGTCTGGCTGGCTATGAGGATGCCAGGCGGAATCTGTATGATTTTGTACTGCGCCTGTTAGAGCCATATTATGAGAAAGACAGGCTACCGGTTTATGATAGAAACTATGCGGAAATCGCATGCACAGATCTGGTTTTGTACCACAGAAGCCACGGGGCAGATGAGAAGATGCCCGAAGGAGAAGGCTCTCAGCATGTGGGAGAGATGAGCGGGGAGGCAAATCCGGAATTCTGGGGGTACGAGAAACAATATCTTGCCTGCAAACAGGATATGATTAGCAGGATATGCGGTGCCGCGGAAGCATACCAGACCATGTACCCAGATGTGTGGACAGTGATACCTGGAATGGATAAAATGGCAGAGGATGGCGCGCCGCTGGTATCTGTGGTGATACCCTCAAAAGATCATCCAGAGCTTTTGAAAACCTGTATCAGCTCTTTTGTGGAGCGCACGGCTTTGCCCAGGCTTCGGGAAAGAGTTGAGTTCATTGTGGTGGACAATGGCAGCGGAGAAAAGAACCGAAAGGTGATGGAGGACTTTTTAGAGTCAGCCGGGATTCTATACCAGTACCTTTACAGGCCCATGGCATTCAATTTCTCTGCCATGTGCAATATGGGCGTGGAGCAGGCAAAGGGAACCTGTGTTTTACTGCTCAATGACGACATTGAGATCATAGAAAAGGACTGGCTGCGGATTCTGTTGGGGCAGGTACAGATGCCTGGAACCGGAGCAGTGGGTGCAAAGCTATGGTATTCGGAGGGCAGGAAGATACAGCATGTGGGCGTGACTAACATGTCGGTGGGACCGTCCCATAAGCTGTCGGCATTTCCAGATGACCGCTGCTATTATTATGGACACAATACAGTAAGCTACAATATGATAGGGGTCACCGCCGCCTGCCTGCTCATAGAGAAGTCCGTGTACCGTGCAATGGGAGGGCTGGATGAAACCATGGCAGTTGCCTACAATGACGTAGACTTTTGCTTTACGCTGACAGAGGCAGGCTTTCGAAATGTGATTCGAAACGATGCGGTGCTTTTGCACCATGAGTCAGCCAGCAGAGAATGGTACAGGAACGCCGGGGATAAAATGTGAGGAATCGGAGAACGGTA
>CANRZC010000312.1 GCA_947644185.1 uncultured Acetatifactor sp. | reverse complement strand
CCTGATTCCTCCGAGGTATCCATATATTGAGCCAGACGACATAGAATGACACTGTTGTCTATGCCTGCCAATGTCTCGTCCACATAGCCAAAGTAGAGAAACATGCGCACTGGAATAGGCAAAACGGGCACGGACAGAGAGCGCTCAAATGTTTCAGCATATAATAGATAGAACTCATCTGTCAGCTTCCTGCGCAGACGAGAACATTCATCGTCTGTAGAATTTTTGTCCCCAGTGGCCTTATAGAGAGCCACATGCTCCCGGAAGGACGCTTCCTTGTCGCTGTCTAATCCTGCAAAATCTAAAATTGTTTCCAGGGATCCCTCCAGCAGCGGCAGAATATCGGACTCTGCTCCATCGCCTATCCCCTGTGCTGCCTGGGGATTTGCAAGTGTGTCCTCTTTCCTGCGGAAGGCCTCCACACGGGCACTTGCCTGGGTTTGGGCAGGAATAGCGTATTCTTCTGGCAAGTGTAATATCTGGGAGACGCTCTCATACAGCTTGCCACAGTCCTGCCCCTCTTGGCACAGGCGGTAGTAGAGCTTTGTCATGGCATCGAACATATCGCTACCGGAGGGACTAAAATAGCAGTTTATTATCTGAGAGCGGTACTGGCACTGGGCGTCCAATACCCGGTACATCTTGTGCAAATCCAGAGAACCTTTCCGAAGCATCCCCAGGGACAGCCCCGGTTCCTCCAGCAGAATGTCAGAATCCGCACTCATATAGACCCGCTGCAGCGCAGCATAGTATTTGTTCAGCCACTCATCGCAGGAGTCCTCCAGACAGGGCGGAATCTCCTCTACCTCCCCGGGAATGCGGGAGGTAATTTTATACTGCTCACAGAGGTTAGCATACAATTCACAGTCTGCCTGTAGTCTTCGGTAAAGATTCGCGCTATCTACTTCTGACACAGAAGCCTGCGTCATCATGGCGCAATACTGGCGCAGCAGAGACAGAATGAACAGCTTTGCGATACTGGGGCGCTTCTGTAGCAGACCGTCCAAAGCCTCCATGCTGGTCAGGGGATAGGGCATAAGAGTGGTATCTTCCAGTGCGGTGTATGTGAGAAAATGGATATCTGAGCATATCTCACAGATACCTGCCACATCTCCGGTCCGGATCTGATAAGAGCCCCCGGGACATTGTACCTCTAATCGTCCCTGGGAAATCAGATATAAGGTGGTCATGGGTTGTTCACTGCTGCGGATTGTTTTTGATTTTTCGATAACGATACCTGCCATATTTCTTTTTCCTTCCATGTTGATAGATAGATTTTATACCTGCTAGTGCTTATTTATAACTAGATTCTTCTGAGCGGTAGACAACATCAGCTTAATCCGGTTGAGCTGATTTACCTCACTGGCGCCAGGATCGTAGTCAATGGCTACGATATTGGATTCGGGATAATGCTTCCGAAGGGCCTTGATGACGCCCTTGCCAACCACGTGATTGGGCAGACAGCCGAAGGGCTGGGTGCACACAATATTGGGCACATTTTCATGAATCAATTCTACCATTTCTCCTGTGAGAAACCATCCCTCCCCTGTCTGGTTACCAATGGAGACAATTGGCTCCGCAAAGGAGGCGATATCCCGGATTGGGGTAGGTGGTGTAAAGTGTTTTGACTTGCGGAATTCCTTTACCATACTACCCCGCAAAATGTGTTCAATGGCCCAGATTCCCAGGGAGCAGAGGCGGGCGGCCCTTTTGCTGGTACCCAAGTTCTCTGCCTTGTAAATTTGATTGTAAAAACAGTATAGCATGAAATCCATCAGATCTGGCACCACTGCCTCAGCACCCTCGGACTCCAAAAGCTCCACCAGGTGATTGTTGCCTGCAGGAGAGAATTTTACCAGAATTTCACCTACAATGCCCACCCGGGGCTTTTGGATGTCCCGAAGAGGGATTTGGTCGAATTCTCGTATAATTTCTCTGCATAGTTTCCCAAATTTCAATAGATTCACATGCTTTGCTGACACAAAGTGCTGAGCCCTTTTCACCCATTTTGCGTGTAAGGCATCCACACTGCCAGGGGTGGCTTCATAGGGGCGCATTCGATAGACGCAGCGCATAAGGATATCTCCTAGCTGGGCGGAAATAGCAGCCCGTATCAGCATATCGGCATTGAGATGGAAGCCGGGATTGCTCTCAATACCGGCCAAATTCAGGGAAATCACAGGGATTTGCTCCATATTTGCCTTTTTCAGGGCACGGCGGATGAAGCCCACATAATTGGTGGCACGACACCCTCCTCCGGTCTGTGTCATGATAATGGCCGTCTTGTGTAGATCGTACCTTCCAGATAATAGGGCCTCCATGATCTGCCCTACCACAAGGAGAGAGGGGTAGCAGGCGTCATTATTTACATATTTCAGGCCCACATCCACAGAATGTCGGTTGTCATTATCCAATACTACGAAATTGTAGCCGCAGGCATTGAATGCCGACTGCATAATTTCGAAATGGATAGGGGACATCTGGGGGCAGAGGATGGTATAGTTCTTCCGCATTTCCTCTGTAAAGGCTGTTTTCTCTATGGCAGAGGAATGAAGCTGGCGCTGTATGTGATTCTTCTCCCGCACCTTGATGGCAGACAGCAGAGAACGAACGCGGATTCTGGCAGCGCCCAGATTGTTCACTTCATCGATTTTTAGGCAGGTGTAAATCTTGCCTGAGCCGGACAGGATGTCACTTACCTGATCCGTGGTGACAGCGTCCAGCCCACAGCCAAAGGAGTTTAGCTGTATCAAGTCCAGATTATCTACCGTCTTCACGTAGCTGGCGGCGGCATAGAGCCTGGAGTGGTACATCCACTGATCCGAGACAATGAGAGGCCTTTCCGGGCATCCTAAATGAGAGATGGAGTCCTCAGTCAGCACAGCCACATCGAAGGAAGTGATCAGCTCAGGCAGGCCATGGTTGATCTCCGGATCAATGTGATAGGGGCGTCCTGCCAGTACGATGCCCCGTGTGCCAGTGTCCTTCAGGTATGCCAGAACCTCTTCCCCTTTCCTTTGCACATCCATTCTAGTGCGATCCAGCTCTTCCCAGCCGGCGGCTGCGGCAGCAGTTACCTCCTCAGGGGGAAGCTCTTTAAATTCCCGGAGCAGAGCTTCTGTGACAGTGCCCAAATCCCGGAAGGACATAAAAGGATTGCGCAGCTTTGCCTGGCCATTGCTGATGGCTTCCACGTTATTCTTGATATTTTCCGAATAAGAGGTAACGATGGGGCAGTTGTAGTGATTGTTTGCTCCAGATACATCTGCAGCCTATAGGACAGCTTTCTTCTGTCCACCGTATCCA
>CANRZC010000311.1 GCA_947644185.1 uncultured Acetatifactor sp. | reverse complement strand
GGACCTGTGTATAAAAAAGAAAGGAAAACATATGAATATCATTGTTATTACAGGAGCGTCATCTGGAATCGGCAGAGAATTTGCAAGACAGATGGACCATTATTTCAGCACAATAGATGAATTTTGGCTTGTGGCTAGAAGTCAAGATAAATTAGAGGCGGTTGCAAAGCTTATGAGGCACAAAACCAGGCTATTTCCCGTAGATATTACCCGGAAAGAATCTCTTGAGGCTTTGGAGAATGCTATCTTCCAGCACAATGCAGTTGTGCGAATGTTGATCAACTGCGCAGGCTACGGTATTATGGGAAGCTTTTGTGAGCAGGAGCTTGCGCTTGAGGCTGGGATGATACGGATTAACTGTGAAGCTCTGACAGACTTAACCCATCGGGTGATTCCCTATATGAGATGGGGCAGCCGTATCATTCAGATGGCCTCCAGCGCAGCTTTTCTGCCCCAGCCCGGCTTTGCGGTCTATGCTGCCACAAAGGCCTATGTGTTAAGCTTTTCCAGGGCTCTGGGAGAGGAACTGGAGAATGCCGGTATCTATGTTACCAGCGTGTGTCCTGGCCCTGTGGATACGCCCTTCTTTGAGATTGCTGAGGCCACAGGCACTACCCTTGGGATAAAGAAATACACCATGGTGGACGAAAAAAGAGTGGTGGCTTTGGCTTTGCGAGATTCCTATTACAAGCGTCCCATGTCCGTGTGTAGTCTGCCCATTAAGGCTTTTCACGTGCTTTCCAAGGGGATACCCCAGGGTGTCATTTTGAAGCTAATGAAGCAAATGAAGAAGAAAGGATTGTAGACCTATGCAGCTGAAACGCTTATTTTCGACCCAAAGCGTCAAAGGGACAAAAAATTACTTAAATTCCCAGAAAAAATACGAAATTATCCGCACCATACTGTATTTTGCCATCTCTATCTCTCTCTTCCTGGCAGGATACATTCAGACAAAGCAAAGAGCAAATTTGCTCAGTATCGTTGCTGTACTGGGCTGCCTTCCCGCCAGCAAAAGCGCTGTGGGCGCAATTATGTTTCTGCGATTTCACAGCTGTAGTAAAACTGCCGTGGCAGAAATTGAACCGTATGCCCAGGGACTAAGCTGTCTGTATGACATGGTGTTTACCTCCTATAAAAGGAATTATGTGATAGGACATATGGCTGTGTGTGGCAACACTGTATGTGGCTATGCAGAGGGAGATAGGGCTTTTCAGGAAAATGAATTCTACAAGCACATTCTGGATATTTTGAAAATGGACGGGCACAAAAATGTCACTGTAAAAATATTTAAGGACCTGTCTAAATACACAGAACGGCTGGATCAGATGAAAGGGCTGGAGCCTGATGCTGCCACCACCCAGGCAGTTATCTCTACTTTAAAGAGTGTGGCATTATAGGAGGAATCGGAAGTATGACAGATTTTGGATTTGTTCAAATGCAGGAGATACAAAGACAGCTCCAGGAGAAATATAAAGACAAATGGAATGCTTTATCCCCTGGGCAGGGAAAAGAACAACTGCTGTGGTTGATGATAGAGCTGGGAGAAGTAGCTGACATCATGAAAAAAGAGGGTGTCCAGAAAATCATGGAGGATACAGAGACAAGAACTCATTTCATAGAGGAAATGGCGGATGTGATGATGTACTACAACGACGTCATGTTGTGTTACAATATTTCAGTGGAAGAATTTCGGAATGTGTATCTAGAAAAGCATCAGAGAAATATGGAGAGATGGTAGCGCAGAAACGGCAAAAAGGTTGGGAAAAGTCATATGCAGTCAGTGAAAATCGGAGCAAATCAAGCCGGACAACGGTTGGACAAATTTTTACATAAATATCTACCTCAGGCTGGCAATGGTTTTTTATATAAAATGCTGCGAAAAAAGAACATTACACTCAATGGGAAAAAGGCTGAAGGCGGAGAAATCCTTTTGGCGGGGGATGAATTATGCCTCTTTTTTTCTGATGAGACATTTGCAAAATTTACTGGTAGCTCCCCTTTGCCTCTGGAAGCAGAAGCATTCAAAGAATATAAGACAGCCTATGAAAAGCTCCAGGGAATCTCTATTCTGTATGAGGATAAGGATTTTCTAATCCTAAACAAGCCTGTGGGAATCCTGTCCCAGAAAGCTGCACCCCATGATTTGAGCTTAAATGAATGGCTGGTGGGATATCTCCTTTCCAAAGCGCCGGCCCTTGCCCAGGAGCTTTCCACCTTTCGGCCAGCTGTCTGCAACAGATTGGACAGAAATACCAGTGGCATCGTGCTGGGGGGCAAAAGTCTGGCTGGGCTGCAATATATAAACAAATGCCTGAAAGAGCGGACAGTCCATAAATTTTACCGGACCATCTGCGCTGGGGCCTTGCAGGAGGCTGCCTCCATAGAGGGATACTTAATGAAGGATCCCCAGGAAAACAAAGTGGCCGTATCCAGCCACCGGAAGGATGTGCCTTTTGAGGAGAAACCTGTCTTTATCCACACAGCCTATGTGCCCATTGCTGTGACAGCGTCCTACACTTTGTTGGAGGTAGAACTGATAACCGGAAAAAGTCATCAGATTCGTGCCCATCTGGCCAGTATAGGCCATCCCTTGGTGGGAGATGTAAAGTATGGTCAGGCGTCTGTCAACCGTGATTTCAGAAGACAATATGGCCTGACACACCAGCTGTTGCACGCTTATCGAGTGACCTTTCCCAAATGTTCGTCAGGGGTGGGCAGCTCCTTAAGTGACAGGACTATCACAGCTCCCTGTCCCGCTTCCTTTTCAAAACTGGAAAGCGGACTCTTTAGAAAGAAAATCTGACAGAAAGAGATAGAGAAAAATGGCTACATGGAATTCCCGGGGGCTCCGCGGACAGGCGCTGGAGGAAATGATCAACCGGACAAA
This sequence comes from uncultured Acetatifactor sp., assembly GCA_947644185.1. Taxonomy (GTDB): domain Bacteria; phylum Bacillota; class Clostridia; order Lachnospirales; family Lachnospiraceae; genus Acetatifactor. The sequence goes on along the minus strand of CANRZC010000311.1, from coordinate 424 downwards.
CGAGAAATATGCGGATGCTGGACTGGCCCTGATTCAGAAGGTGCCTACCCCCATTACCCCTATTAAGATAGACAAGGAGAGCCGACAAATTACACTGGCCTACTTTGAGCAGAAGAGTACCGTGGACTATATAGGGGCTGTTCAGGGCCTTCCTGTGTGCTTCGACGCAAAGGAATGTGCCACAGATACCTTTGCCCTGCAAAATATACATGCCCATCAGGTGACTTTTATGGAGAAGTTTGAAAAGCAGGGAGGAATCTCCTTTTTTCTAATTTATTACACCCATAAGGATATCCTGTATTATCTGCCATTGCAGATGCTCCTTTTTTTTTGGAATCGTGCCAAAGAGGGGGGCAGGAAAAGCTTTCGCTATGAGGAATTAAACCCTGCCTATATTTTGCCCCATAAACATGGCATCCTAGTT
>CANRZC010000310.1 GCA_947644185.1 uncultured Acetatifactor sp. | reverse complement strand
GGAATCTCCATTATTATAATATACCGTAAGCATTGCTATACCATTATTTCCGCCATAAGCGTACCAGCCGCTATTCAGCCCCTTGTAATAAGAAGTGCCTGAGCTTGGATAAGATACTGTGCCGGTTTGAAGATATTCGCTTGTACCGATGGTTGTTTCCAGCCTTACCGAATAATCCATTTTTGTCACCGTTGCAGACTGCGTTGGCAGAGAAGTGCATCTAGCAGTCATGGAGTTAAATCTTATTTTCAGATCTGAAAGCATGGCATCCGTGTAGCTCCAAGTTAAACTTACCGTATTTGCGGCTGCTACGCCGTATTTTTGTCCCGATGCCGAAAAGGAACCATCTTGTGTTGAGGCTAATGCAATCAATGTTTCTTCCCTTTCTTCATAGATGACGCCATCCACTTCCTCCGTGCCATGTATTTCGGAGACCATCAAAAATGCCGTATCCTCTCCATCGCCGGAACGGCTCTTTGCATTGGGCAGGTACACAGACACAGCGTCTGCTTCTTCGCACAGCTCCCTGATGATTTCTTTTGCATCATCTGTCAGCCAATCGCAAGTTGCCAGATCGTCCACATCTATATCCTGCGAGATTTCTGCTGCCTTTACCTCAGTCCCATATGTGCCAGCAGAAGCCACTGCCAATATCCACGCAATCCCTACTAACAGCATTTTTTTCATCTTCATAAAATCTCCTTTCCGCAATGTCCGCCCATGGTATCCATAATTTTATCTGTAGTCTTCGTTTTTTATCGCTGGAATCTATCCACATCCAATTTTATTGCTCATGGAATGCATTGTAACGCCCCAATTCCTTAGTCCACTGGAATCACCTCCTGTCAGCATGTTAGATATAACTTTTTATATAATTATGATATACCTTTCTACTACAGCAGTACAATATGTCGTATTAGTTTCTTTTTTCGCAACTAATACGACATATTGTATTTTATTCTTTCTTTATGTTAGAATAAAGCTGTTATATACACAAAGGAGGACATTATTTATGAAACATAGAAAAATGAAATCTATTCTACTGTCATTTGCCCTGGGGTTGGCACTGTATGCGGCTGTCCTGCCAGGTGCGAAGCCAGCGCCAACGGATCCTGTCCCCACAACCAGTCCGGCGCCGAGTGAGACGGAGCGCTCGACAAGCGGGGATAGCAAAGGCAGTGTACAACCTCTAAAAGATTTAGATGAAAAAGGGTCAGAATAGAAATTTCATTCGTTTTGCATTAAGAAAACTCTTAACATGGGAATCATATAAAAAGTCTGCCAACACTATACTTATAGTAAAAGCATTTTCCCATTTGGACTGCAAGATATTATGCAACTCACCTTTTTCTTTGGCCAATTCATAAGAATTCCAGGCTATACCATAAAATATATTGGGCAGGCAGCTGATATAGAGGCTCTTCAGGCAGTTCTGAACAGCCTCCTCGTTTTTCTCTAAAGCTCTTTCAAAACATGCATTATCTCCTAAAAAATTGTCATAACTATCCATAAAAATACCATATCCCCTATGCTCAATTTCGGTCCTGTTTCTCTGCTGTTCCATGGAAAACATAATTGTATCAAACCACTTCTCAGCCTCCTTCATATGTCCCAGCCTCCGGTAAATCGAAGCAATATTGCTTGCAATGATAATCTCCTCCCGCTCAAATACCCACCACTTCAAATCTCTGTTTTCCTCTGAAGGCACTGTACAATAAAGCGCCTGCAGCAGCATCTCCAGGGCCTCTTCCATCGCTCCTTCTATCTTCCATTTCATCAAGCCATCCCAGAATAGCAGCTCTTGCCTTACCCGTGGATACTTTATGTCCACCTTTCTGCGAAATCTCTCTATCCCTATCTGCACTTTCTCCCATTCACATAGCCCAATCCACGTAGAAATCTGCTGCCGCAGCTCCAGCACCTCCACAGAGTCCGTCTCCACCATGGCTGTCTTCCAACCGCCACACTTTCCATACTGTCGCATAAGTCGCTGATAGTTCTCATAGGAAGGCTTGTGAATCCCTTTCTCTATCTTCTCCAACTGGCGCTCGGTCACAATGAGCCCCTCTTCGTCATAGATGGCCCGGGCTCTGGATTTTCCCTCGCATCTGCGCAGCATCTTAAGCACTACGCCTATCTCTCTGGTATTGTCCACAGTGATCCCCTGCCAAATCCGGTACCCCGGATAGTGGAACCATTCATACAGCCTTCGGAACGCGTCTCTAAATTCTGTCGCCTGCGCCAGGTACGCCTCCTCTTCCCCATCCCGGGGCTGCATCCGTCCCAGAAGCGTTAATAGTGGCAGCAAATAGCTGTGGCTGTAGTTCCTGCGCAGCATTTCCAGGGCTGTCCGTCCAAAAGAGAGCACTGGTCGTCCGGCCCCTCTCCGCCCTGTAAGTGATAGCCATAATCCCAGTATGGCTGTCTGGGGCGCTATCAGGACTTCCACACGCTCCCTCCAATGATGGGCTCCCGGGTAGCACCTGACAGCCTCCCAGATCTCCCAGGCTTCCTCCACTCTGCCGCAGGCTGCCCGCGCCGCAGCCTCTAGCAGGACTGCCTCCAGCTCCGAGGGAGCCAGCCACAGACTTTCCATTCTCTGCTCCCAGCCCTGAGGAAAGGTACAGGCCACCGCCCTGCGTGCCATGGTGAGGAATCTTGCAGCGGCAGGCTCCTGTCCCTCCTGTCTCCAATCCTGGAATGAGAGAATGGCTTCGACCTTGCACAGAAATTGCTCCTCCAGCGGCTCCCTTTTCCTGTATGCAAGCCTGTATTCCCGCACCTTCTCCTCCGCTTCCTCCGGTCTCTCAGGGAGCAGCAGGCAGATATCCTCCCGCCTGCGCCATCTGTCCAGCTCCTCCGAGGAGGCTACCACCTCAAAGTAGTCTGTGCCCACGCCCATCCGGTACATCAATGTATCCCCCGGCAGCTTCGTCCAGCCGATCCTGCCGGATTCCATCTGACCCAAAGCTGTCTTACTGATGATCCCTCTGGCCAGATCCTCTCTGGATATCTCTCGTTTTCTCCGCTCTTCGCCCAGTATCTTGCCGCATATCTGATTGTATTCCCTCTCAAATCTGATTCCGGATTCCTTGTCTTTATCCTTTCCCATAATGTCCCCGCGTTGTGCTTTCACAGCCGTATCTTCGTTTCTGTTGTCAACATTCTATTATATCCATGTCTTTATTATACATGTACCCTCCCTGCAGGTCAATCCATGTACTTACCGAAAATATGTTGACATAATTCCTGCATTTTCATATAATACTAATAGAGGACAGAAATGTCCCAAAGAAGCGGTGTACCCTACCATAA
>CANRZC010000309.1 GCA_947644185.1 uncultured Acetatifactor sp. | reverse complement strand
ATCTGTTCGAATACATCCATAGGCACACTTTCGCCTTTTCCCATTTTTGCCAAACAAAATTACCCCATATTTTTTTCAATGCAGGATATAATTTCCTGTTGGATGGGCAATACCTTTGCAAGGGCTGCCTTCGCCTCTGCCGGTTTATCTGTCCGCAAAAGATTCAGTATTTCGCTATAGGACTCATAAATCGGAGTAAGCGATAGATTTCCGGCTGTTCCCTTAATAGAATGAGCCTTTTCTATGGCTTCCTTGTAATCATTTTCATCAAAATTCGGATCCACAGCCTGGGTCTTAGCCATCTTCACAAAGGACCCCAGTAATCTCGTGTAAAGCTTCTCATTTCCCATGAGACGCTTCAGTCCGTCGTCCACATCTACCCCCAACGAACGCAGCTCTTCTAACAGATTCATTCCATGCACCTCTTTTTTCTATCAATACTTCCCAAAACCATCTCCTAGAGAAATCACCTGCTCATTTGCTGCAGGAGAGGCATAAGAAGATGAGCCTTTATTATAAGAAGTAGAACTTCCGCTCTCATTGCCCAGGCGATAAATGGAAAGCATCTCTCTCATTCTGGAGGCCTGGTTGGACAATTCTTCGCTGGCAGCCGCACATTCCTCGCTGGTGGCAGAATTGGTCTGCACCACCTGGGATACCTGGCTGATGGCCTGCTCAATCTGGGCTACTGCTGTGGCCTGATAGTTGGAGGATTCCGCGATGCCGTTGATAATGACCTCGCTCTCCTGAACCACCTTTGTGATTTCTTCCATGGCCTTTGCAGTCTCGTCTACAATCTTGGAACCGGAGTTCACCTTTTCGATGGAATCCTCGATCAAAGCGGAGGTCTCGCTGGCAGCCTCTGCACTCTTTGCCGCAAGACTTCTGACTTCTTCTGCAACCACTGCAAAGCCCTTGCCTGCCTCCCCTGCCCTGGCTGCTTCAACTGCCGCATTCAGAGCAAGAATGTTGGTCTGGAACGCAATGTCTTCGATAGTCTTGATAATCTTAGAAATATTCTCGGAGGCCTTGTTGATATCCTGCATGGCAGCGATGGTGTCCTGCATCTGCACATTGCCTTTCTTTACATCCCCGATGGCACGTACCACCAGACCTGCCGCAGAGTTGGCCTGCTCTGCATTCTGCTTTGTCTTCTCTGCTATCTCATCGATGGAAGCTGTAATCTGCTGGATGGCACTGGCCTGCTCTGTAGAGCCCTGCGCCAGAGCTTGGCTGGCACTAGCCACCTGAGAGGAACTGATGGTAACCTGAGAACCTGCATCGCTAATATTGATCAGAGCATTGTGGTTGTCCTCCACCAGCTTCTTTAAGGAATGACCCAGTAAATCGTCTGCGGAAACCGGATTCACTGTAATGGTCAAATTACCGTTTGCCACTTCCTCCGTAATCTGGGCCTGGTACTTGATATTGTTAATTACGTTGGTGTATTCATCTACCAACTCACCAAACTCGTCGTCGTTGTACTTCTCCATCTTAATGTCTACACGGCCCTTTGCGATTTCCCTGGCTGCATCTGACAGCTGCTTTACGGATTTCTCAATGGTCCTGATCAGCACCAGGGCAATGAAGAAAGTCACCCCCATAGAAACGATCGCCATCACAACAGTAAATATGGTGGAGCCCAGCAGATAGGATGACTGCTTCTCAGGCTCAACGATATGAATAGCAGTCTTCGTGGACAGCTGACCAAATATGATATTGATCAGCACCAGAATACTGGGTACAAAAAAGCCGATAATCAGCTTTGTCTTCATTTTCATGTTTTTCATGATTTATCTCCTCTCATTCTTCGTTTTCCATTCTTGCCGAATCTACATCCATATTATCTTCATCGTACAGCAGCTTCTCCGGATCCAAAAGTAGCTTTACCGCAGTGCCCACCTTTCCGATTCCATAGACATATTTGTTATGTCCCTTGTCGCCTCTGCCGATGGTAGGAGGCGGCAGAATGTTTTCTTTCTGGATTTCCACTACCTCCGCGATCTGCTCCACGATCAGGCCCACCGTAGTATCCTTCACAGTGATGACTAGAATGCAGGTCTTGTCATTGTACTCGCACTCTCCCTGTTTGAACCGCAGTCTGACATCCACTACCGGAATGATTCTACCTCTCAGGTTAATTAAGCCTTTGATATAGTCCTCAGTCTCTGGTATCTTGGTAATTGTCTGAAACTGAATAATCTGCTGTACATACTGGATTTCCAGGCCAAAATACTCCGACCCTGACTTAAATGTCATATACTTGCCTTCCTGCGTGTCCCGGCCGCTGGTACCGGAATTCATCATTTCATCCATATGATATACCGTTCCTTTCTATGATTTTATTCTACCAACCCGGGAGCATCCAATATCAGGGCAATGCTGCCGTCACCGAGCTGCGTGCAGCCTGACAGACCCTTGACCTTCTTAATATAGGAAGGAATCGGTTTTACCACAATTTCCTGTTCTCCAACCAGCTTATCCACCAGCAGACAGATCTTCCTGTCCTCTACTTCGAGAATCAGCATCACGCCATCTTCCACGGATTCCTGATATTCTTCCAGGCCATACCACTTACCCAGACGGATCACTGGGAAGCAATCCCCGCGAATCATGACAAACTCATCTCCATTGGGCTCATGAATCATCATGTCTTCTTTCACACGGATAAACTGCTTGATGACGCCTGTCTCCATGACAAAGGAGGAAGTTCCTACTTCCATGACGATACCATCGATGATAGCCAGAGTCAGGGGAATCTTCAGGCTCATGATACTGCCATACCCCGGCGTACTCTCAATTTCCAGTGCGCCACCGATAGCTTGGATATTCTGTACTACCACATCCATGCCCACGCCACGGCCAGAATACTCTGTCACCTGCTCATTGGTAGAGAATCCCGGCAGGGTGATAAGCTGATACACTTCCTTATCCGAGTAAGCAGCATCGGGCTTGTTGTCATCTAGAATTCCCTGTTTTCTAGCCTTGGCTAGGATCTTATCCCGCTCTAGACCTTTTCCATTATCTTCCACGCTGATCCATACCTTGCCAGCTTCTGTTTTCGCAGATAAAATGACCTTGCCTTTTTCTACCTTGCCACTCTCTGCACGCTCCTCATTGCTCTCAATGCCATGATCTACCGCATTTCGAACCAAGTGCATCAGGGGATCAGAAATATGTTCGATAATGTTTTTATCTACCTCAGTGGTATCTCCCACCATGACAAACTCAATATCCTTGCCCAGCTTCCTGGACACATCGAAAACAATACGGTTCATCTTCTGGAAAGTATTGGTCAAAGGCACCATGCGCATGGACATAATGACA
>CANRZC010000308.1 GCA_947644185.1 uncultured Acetatifactor sp. | reverse complement strand
CAGCTGATGCGGGATTTCGGCTCTATACAGAGCCCACAGAATGCCTTTATTCTGAATCTGGGCCTGGAGAGTCTTCATGTCCGCATGAGGCGTCACTGCGAAAATGGACTGGCTGTGGCAGAATTTCTCTCCAAGCATCCAAAGGTGGCTTATGTCAATTATTGCGGTCTGCCAGGAGATAAATATTATCCGTTGGCACAGAAATATCTGCCAAAGGGCAGCTGTGGCGTGGTCTCCTTTGGCCTGAAGGGCGGCAGAGAGGCAGCCAGCAATTTCATGAAGAGCCTGAAGATTGCCGCCATCGAGACCCATGTGGCGGATGCCCGCACCTGCTGTCTGAATCCGGCTTCCAGCACCCATCGCCAGATGACAGATGAGCAGTTAAAGGAGGCAGGAGTACCTGCTGAGCTGATCCGCATTAGCTGTGGAATTGAGGACAAGGAAGACTTAATTGCGGATATCGCCCAGGCTTTGGAGAGCTGAGTGGATTTATGAGAATTGTCAGGTGGTCTAGGCCTCCTGGCCGGTGAAGAGAGATGGCAGAGACCAGGAGGTGGTATATTTGGCGCTGTTTGACAGGGAAGAAGAGATGGAATGTAGGGAGTTCGAAAAGCTGATTCCCGGATTTATTGAGCGGAAGCTAGATTATCCCACCTTAAAGATTTTCTATGAGCACAGAGAGTCCTGTGAGGAATGCAGGGAAGAATTGGCCATTCAGTTTCTTGTGGCGGAAGGAATACAGCGCTTGGAGGACGGCAATGCATTTGACCTGCAGTCTGAGCTGGGCCAGCGATTGGAGGAGACTAGACGCAGGATTCGTTTGAACTCTGCTTTCCTGTATTTTGGGTCGGCGGTGGAGATGATTGGGGCAAGCCTGCTGATAGGTCTGTTTGTATGGATTTTACTGTAAGGCGATGAAAAGGAGGTGTGCATATGGAGAAGGGCAAGAAGCTTGTATTGATAGATGGACATAGTATTTTGCATAGAGCCTTTTATGGTGTGCCAGACCTGACCAATGCACAGGGCCTGCATACCAATGCGGTGTACGGTTTTTTGAATATTATGTTTCGAATTTTGGAGGAAGAGAAACCGGATTTTCTTGGAGTGGCCTTTGATGTGCACGCACCCACTTTTCGCCATGAGATGTATGAGGCTTACAAGGGCACCAGGAAACCTATGCCGGAGGAGCTGCGGGAACAGGTGCCAGTATTAAAGGATGTGCTGCGGGCTATGCAGGTGACGATTGTAGAGCAGGCAGGGCTGGAGGCAGATGACATTCTGGGGACACTGGCCAAAAAGGCCCAGGCGATAGGGCTTGAGGTGGCGTTGGTATCCGGGGACAGGGACCTGCTGCAGATTGCGGACGCGCACATAAAGATTCGAATTCCCAAGACAAAGATGGGCCGCACAGAGGTGGAGGACTATTATCCAGAGGATGTGGTGGCTGCCTATCAGGTGACACCCCTTCAGTTCATAGATTTGAAAGCACTGATGGGAGACAGCTCTGACAATGTGCCAGGGGTGCCCAAAGTGGGAGAAAAGACAGCAACAGAGCTGATGGTGCAGTATGGCTCTATAGAGAATATCTACGCCCATGTGGAGGAAATCTCCAAAAAGAGCATTCGAGAATCTCTGAAAGAGAACAGAGCTCTGGCAGATCTGAGCAAGGTTCTCGTAACAATCAAGACGGACGCGGATGTATCCATGGATTATGAGGCCTCCCGGGCGGAGGGCTTTTATACACAGGAAGCCTATGAACTGTTTAAGCAGCTGGAGTTTCGGAATATGCTCAGTCGATTTGATGAGGAGAAGCGGGATCACAACAGTAATGTTTCCGCTACTTTTCAGAGATTAGAGAGCCAGAAAGCCTTCATAGGAAAGTTAAAAAAGGTAAAAGAGGGACAGCAGGTAGGCTTATTTCTGGCAACCCAGGACAAGGCTCTTTTAGCCGCGGCGGTATCTGTGGGAGAAGAGACCTATGTCTATGTGCTGCCGGCACAAGAAAATGTACAGCTTTCCTTTTTTGGGGAGGCTGGTGGAGCCGTGGCAGAGGGAGACATTGCCGCCTGTATGGAGAGCTTGAAAGCACTTTCCGCCAGGGCTCGGATTGCAGCATTCGATATAAAGCGGCTGTATCCCTATCTGGAACAGAATACCACAGAGGGATATTTTGACATCCTGATCGGGGCCTATCTGCTGAACCCTTTAAAGAGTGACTATGGGCTGGAGACCATTGCGGCAGAGCATTTGGGACTGCAGATTTCCGGCTGGGCAGAGTGCTTTGGCAAGCAGAAGATGACAGAGGCGCTGGAGTCTGCGCCAGATAAATTTGTGGAATATTGCTGTTATGGGGCCTATGTGTCTCTCCGCGGGGCACAGGTGCTGGAAGAAAAGCTGGCGGAGGCCGGCATGGATAAGCTCATGAGGGACATGGAAATGCCTCTGTCCTTGGTGCTGTACGATATGGAGCAGGAAGGTGTGGAGGTTCGCAGGGAAGAGCTGAAGGCTTATGGGGATGCGCTGATAGAGCGCATTCAGGAGCTGGAGAAATCTATCCACGCACAGGCAGGGGTGGAATTCAATATCAATTCTCCGAAACAGCTGGGGGAGATTCTTTTTGAGACCATGAAGCTCCCGGGAGGTAAGAAGACCAAAACAGGCTATTCTACAGCAGCGGATGTGTTGGATAAGCTGTCTGAGGAGGCCCCCATTGTCAAGGATATTTTGGAATACAGGCAATTGACGAAGTTAAAATCCACCTATGCGGATGGCCTTGCGGCCTACATTGGCCAGGATAGGCGGATCCATACCAATTTCAACCAGACCATTACAGCCACAGGGCGCATCAGCTCCACAGAGCCCAATTTGCAGAACATCCCCATGCGGATGGAGCTGGGTAGACGGATTCGAAAGGTGTTTGTGCCAAGGGAGGGCTGTGAATTTATGGATGCGGACTACTCCCAGATTGAGCTGCGGGTGTTGGCCCATATGTCCGGGGATGAACAGCTGATAGAAGCCTACCACATGGATCAGGATATCCATCGGATCACAGCTTCCAAGGTATTCCACACGCCCTTTGAGGAGGTCACTGATCTCCAGCGCCGCAATGCCAAGGCTGTAAATTTCGGAATTGTCTACGGCATCAGCTCCTTTGGGCTGAGCCAGGATCTGAGCATCAGTAAGAAGGAAGCGGCAGATTATATTGAACAGTATTTTGCCACCTATCCAGGCGTAAAGGCGTTTCTGGACAAATTGGTTGCCCAGGCGAAGGAAAAGGGCTATATCACCACCATGTTTGGCAGGAGAAGGCCTATTCCAGAGCTGTCT
>CANRZC010000307.1 GCA_947644185.1 uncultured Acetatifactor sp. | reverse complement strand
TTGGCATAGGAATCCTTTATGACAAACAGACTCTGTCGGTTGTGATAGCCTGTCTCAATTTCTACAAAGGCATGATTGTCGTCCAGGAAGAAACCATACTTATTCTTCGTGTCCAGATGGGACCAATCATAGCAGCTATCTGTCTCTTCCTTGCGGTCATAAGTCACCTTCAGAGGCCGCTCCAGGCTCTCCGGGAAATAATAGATGGCCTCTCCGGCCATATTCAAATTCACTTTTGCGTGCAGCGTCCCCAGAAAATCCTCTGTGACCAATTCCATGGTCTCAGCACTGTAGCGCCCTGGCTCCTGCCCTGTATGTGCAGCCCATGCATCATATCCGTATGCGGCTCCCAGAGAAGTCCAATGATGGTCTGTGCGGTAGTAAATGGGTTCCTCTGCATGCTGCTGTAGCGTGGAATACACATCCACAAAATGCGCCTCCCCCACATGCTGGGCCACCTGATCCAAAAAGGCCTTTTCGTCATAATAAGGAGCATATGGCGGCAATTTATCTGTCAAAATATTGTCTGCAGTGGGCACCAGCATCACTGTGGCATTCCAGTCCCTGACCAGCTTTTCCAACAGCGCAATTTTTTTTGCCTCCTGGACAGAGGAGTAGTCTGACGGCAAATGTCTTTCTATCAGATAGCCATCCGACCCCAGATAGACTCCACCAATTTCTTTCTTCTGTAAAGCCAGATCCATATAAGTCTTGATTGTAATCCATTTATCCCGACTCACAAACTGATCTGTCAAGTAGGTTTCATACTTTTGGGTATAATCCTCCCAGAGCAGAGCTTCCAGAGTGAGCTTCGGCCTGGAGGCCAACACTCTGTTCTCCATCTCCGAAAAAAGCCGTTCCTCCTGTATCAGATCTGCTATCCCAAAGACCACAATAACCGACGCGATAACCATAATTGTAAAAAAAGCGCTTCTCTTCTCATCCATGTGCAATCATTCCCTTATTTCTGCCAGCAATGCGTCAACCCTTGTAAGTTCCCTAAAATCGGAAATACAGAAAAGGATTGTAGGACGCATCCACGATGCCCGCAACGGACAGCAACAGTAGCGCTGCCGGGATAAACTTCTCTCCAAATCGGTACAGCGCTATGTGAAAACCTGTCCGCGTTTTTTTCAAATATTCCGTAAACCTATGGGGCAGCGGTGTGCAGGCTATTGCGCCAATGAGAAACAACACAAGATACTGTCTGCCCAAATAGATACCCTGCCTGTCCACAAGGCTCTGGGCCATACCAAACATGGCTTTCCCGTAGCCCCATATCCCTGCAGGAGTCTCCAAGGCAAACAGCACCCAGCCTACCATAGCCACCAACAGGGTATAGCAAATGCCGATTCCCCTGGGCAGCCATACCAGAAGCTTCCCCAAAAATATTTTTTCAAGCATCAGTGCAAAGGCAAACCAAAGTCCCCACAGCAGAAAATTCCATCCTGCACCATGCCAAATGCCCGTCAGCATCCATACAATCAGGATGTTGAAAAGCTGCCTGGGCAACCCTTTTCGGCTGCCACCCATAGGAAAATACACGTATTCCCGAAACCAACTGCCCAGAGAGATATGCCATCTGCGCCAGAATTCTGTCACAGAGGCAGAGATGTAGGGATAGTTGAAATTCTCTGGGAAACGAAAGCCCAGCATCCGGCCCAGGCCAATGGCCATATCAGAGTAGCCTGAAAAATCAAAATAAATCTGAAAGCCAAAAGCCAAAATTCCCAGCCATGCTGTCAGTGTACTCACCCGCTGGAGATTCATTCCGCTTACAAAGTTCCAAAGCTCTCCAATATTGTTGGCCAGCAACACCTTTTTCGCCAATCCCACGCAGAAACGTTTCAGTCCTTCGCTGATATCCTGAAGGGTGATCTGGCGGTGGTGCAGGGATTGCTCCACATCCCGGTACTTCACAATGGGGCCTGCAATCAGCTGGGGAAACATGGCCACATACACGCCGAAATCCAAAAGATTTTTCTGTACCCTTGCCTGCCCTCTGTACACGTCGATGGTATAGGACATGGTCTGGAAGGTATAAAAGGAAATCCCAATGGGCAACCCCAATGCGAAAAGCGGGAAATCTGTTCCAAAGCCTGCATTCACGGTCCGTATCAGAAAATCCGCATATTTAAAAAAGCCCAGCACTCCCAGATTTATGATTATGGACGAAAGCAGCACCAATCTGGCTGTCTTTTTTCCCTGGAGCTTTTCTAGCAGACGCCCATGGATGTAATCCACCACTGTAGAAAACAACATCAGCAGCACATAGACCGGTTCCCCCCAGGCATAGAAAATCAAGCTCCCAAGAAAGAGAATGACATTCTTCAATCTCTCTGGAACCAGATAATAGAGTAGAAAAAACAAGGGAAAAAATCGGAAAAGGAATACTACACTGCTGAAAACCATTCCTGTATTCTCCTAATCTGCATCACCGGACGGCTCTGACCATTTCACTGTCACAGAGTTCACTGTCCGCTCTCCAATTCACCGCGTATTGCTTCGATGGCTGCATCATTTATCTCCTGGCACATGGCTATTACAGCCTCATCGCCTTCCTCCGCTGCCTGCTGGGTATCTCCGCCCAACTGCACAAATATCACATAATTGCCTATGGTCTCAATGCGGGAGGCCTGGACCTTACCGATATTCATGGGATACTGTATGGCATCATTGATCTGGACATCCCTGTAGGCTTCCAGAGCCTGGCCAACTGCCTCCACTTTATCATCTTTTGCCCGGACAATCAATAGCGTATCCACGTTGGCGCTGATCATGGGCATCTCCGCCATATAATCGTCATACATGTCCGAGGTAATCCCAAAAGTCATCTCCAGCATATCTGGCGTCATGGCCATATCCGGAAAATACTCCCCTTCCAATTTGTCCACAACGGCGCTCTTGAGCTTCGTCATCTCCTGGCTCCAGCCCTCCTCAGCGCTGCCAGCCCCAGCATCTTCCCCAGGCTGTACCTCTCCATTGTCTAGGGAAGCGTCTCCATCCCCTACACTTTCCTCAGGTGTACTTTCTACAGGTTCACTCTCCGTGGAAGTCTCTTCTGTACTGCCTTGCCCGGCATCCCCAGAGCCACCATCCTGGCCGCTTTTGCCACATGCCACCAGGCAAACTGCCAATAAGGCCGCACACAGAGTAACCATTGTTTTCTTTTTCATTTCAAATCCTCCTATTTCAATACAATCATACTTTCTGTTATAGTCTTTACCTAATTTGAAATTTCTACACACAGTAAACCATAATTTTGTGCGCTTCAGCGCATATGGAATCAAAAGTTGGCCCAATGTACTTCTGGGTCAACATTATATCATAGTT
>CANRZC010000306.1 GCA_947644185.1 uncultured Acetatifactor sp. | reverse complement strand
GTACAAAAGAAGCCTTGTGGGCTATTCTTTAGGAGAAATGGAAATGAGCGAATTTCAGATAAAGGCATATGCCAAAATCAATTTGGGATTGGATGTAATAGGGCGGCTTCCCAATGGCTATCATCAGGTTAAAATGATCATGCAGAGCATAGAGCTCCATGACGAACTGACACTGGAGCCCACAAAGGCCGGCATCTTGCTCACCACAGATACAGAGGAGCTCTCCACAGCTGAAGACAATCTGGTCTATAAGGCCGCCAAGTACATGCTAGAGAAATATGATATTTCTTCTGGCCTTCGTGTCCATCTTAAAAAAAGGATTCCCATTGCAGCCGGTATGGCTGGAGGAAGCACAGACGCGGCCGCTGTGATGAAGGGGATCAATCAGATATTTGATCTGGGGTTGTCCACCTCACAGCTGATGGAGGATGGAGTTGCCATGGGCGCTGACGTGCCCTACTGCATTCTAGGTGGTACAGCTTTGGCTGAGGGCATTGGGGAAAGGCTGACTCCTCTTGTACCCCTACCTGCCTGTTACATTCTCATTGCAAAGCCAAACGTCAGTGTTTCCACCAAATACGTGTATGAGCATCTGGACGCCCAGGGCATCCAAAATCACCCAGATATTGACGGCATGAAAACAGCTATTCAGACAGGAGGTCTGACAGGTATCGCCAGACGCATGGAAAATGTGCTGGAGACAGTGACTATCCCAGCCTATCCTATGATAGCAGACATCAAAAACAAGATGCGATGTCTCGGTGCCATGAATAGTCTGATGAGTGGCAGCGGTCCCACTGTGTTTGGCCTTTTTCAGGAGCAAGAAGCGGCCCAGACAGCCTTCCAGCAATTATCTCAGGAAAATTCGACCATGCAGGTGTTTTTAACTACAGCCATATAATAATAGCAAACCAATGACTTTACTGACAGCTTTCAGAATGGAGGATAACTATGCAAAGTGATTTTCAATCAGATCTACCGCTCCGAGATGTGGTTTTCAATACATTGCGTCAGGCCATCCTCACCGGTGAGCTGAAGCCTGGCGAACGTCTGATGGAGCTCCATCTGGCAGACAAGCTGGGCGTCAGTCGCACACCTGTCCGGGAAGCCATCCGCAGACTGGAGCTGGAGGGACTTGTCACCATGATTCCCAGGCGCGGCGCAGTGGTGGCAGAGATTACAGAAAAGGGTATGAGCGATGTGTTGGAGGTCCGTCGGACTTTAGATGCACTTTGCGCGGAGCTTGCCTGCGATCGCATCACAGAGGAAAGTCTTTCTAGGCTCCAGAAAGCCTGCAGTCATTTCGAGCAATGTGTATCTACCCGGAATGCCAAAAAAATCGCCCAGGCAGATGTAGCACTGCACGATATCATTGTACAGGCCACGGGAAACAATCGTCTGATCCAGATGGTAAACAATCTGTCCGAGCAAATGTACCGTTATCGTTTTGAATATATTAAGGATAGCAGCCAGCATGAAACGCTGGTAAAAGAGCATAGAATCATCTATGAGAGCATTGTAAACAAAGACAAGGACACAGCAGCGGCAGCAGCCAAGCTTCACATTGACAATCAGAAAAAAGCTATCATTCGCCAAATCCGCCTGGAAAATGACAAAAAGCATGCCTCACAGCCTTGAATACCTGGAAGCATTCAGGCAATACTCCTCAAAAAGCGAAATGAGGAGATTGTATGAAAAAGAAATGTCTGTGCATTCGTGTGGCGGCAGGATTGTGTGCTGCTCTGAGCTGGTGGGGATTGCTCTACCCTGAGCTTGCGTTGACGCCTGATACAGTAAAGGTCAGTAGGGAGGAGGAAAATGGTACTCTCTCAGATGTGACTCCAGAGTGGAGCTTTGACAGTGAGCTGTATCTGGACCTGCTGAACGCTGATCAGAGCCAAATTACCATCCGCAGTAGATTGCTCACAGAGATTGGTTTACTTTGGGAGGCTTTTCATGAAAGAAATGGATCAAAATCAAAATAGGCCCCTTCCAGACAAGAACGCCCCCATCGGGGTATTTGATTCCGGTGTGGGCGGTCTCACAGTAATGCGAGAAATCATACGGCAGATCCCCAATGAAAAAATCATTTATTTCGGGGACACTGCCCGTGTTCCCTATGGAAATAAGTCCCAGGAAACGGTTACCCGCTTCTCGGAGCAAATTGTACGGTTTTTGAAAACCTTTCAGGTAAAGACCATTGTGGTAGCCTGTAATACCGTCAGTGCTTATGCCATGGAGGCTTTGGAACAAGGTATTGACATTCCTATCATCGGCGTGGTAAAGCCAGGGGCTAGAGCCGCTATTTCCGCCACCAGGAATGGCCGTATCGGGGTCATCGCCACAGAAGCTACCATCAGCAGCCAGATTTACACAAAATACATAAAAGAGCTGAATCCCAATGTGTCTATCTGCGGCAAGGCCTGTCCTCTGTTTGTCCCCCTGGTGGAAGAGGGCCTTTGGGAAGATCCTGTGACAGATGAAATTGCCCGCAGATACCTGACAGAGCTCATTGATATAGACATTGACACCCTGATTCTCGGTTGCACACATTATCCCTTGATTCGCTCCACAGTGGGAAAAATCATGGGAGACAGTGTGACCTTGGTCAATCCGGCCTATGAAACCGCCAGAGAACTGCGAGAGCTTCTCACAAAGCAAAATCTCCTCTGTGAGACGCCTCCAGCCCTGGGCAGCAATCGCTATCAGTTCTATGTCAGTGACAAGGCAGACAAATTTGTACAGTTCGCCAACTCCATTATCAAATATGGCATCCTGTCAGCCAAGACCATCCATATCGAAACTTATTAGCACAGGAGGACCGCTATGGCTGAGAGGGCAATGCTCCTGCTGACAGGGCGACAAAAGAATGAATTCGGAGAAGAATCCACCGTAGAAAGCCGCCTGATGGCGGATTATTATGAGCGGGAGAAGGGCTTCTATATTCTCTATGAAGAAACCCAGAAAGACACAGGAGCTACCACGAAAAACAGGATAAAATGGAACGGCTTCCAGCTGGAGATAACCAAAGGTGGCAGTATCCGCTCCCGCATGATTTTTGAGGCAGGCCATACACACAAAACAGATTATATCACGCCCTATGGCACGCTTTCTCTGGAGGTTACCACCCGAAAGGTAGAAGTTCTCAGACAGCAGAACCAGTTAAAAGTCCGGCTGGACTATACCCTGGCCTCGGACAGCCAGTTTCTTTCAGACTGTATCCTTACCCTATGCCTGGAGCTTGGGGAAAAATATCAGGCAAATATCTCTGAAAAAAGCTAAACATTTCCAATCTATGTGCCGAAATATTGAGTAGAACACGGTAGGATCTGTGTCCT
>CANRZC010000305.1 GCA_947644185.1 uncultured Acetatifactor sp. | reverse complement strand
ACAGAAGAAGACTATATGGATGCGGTAAATAAGAAATAGAGCAAAAAGGCAGATTTGTCTTTCGCATGGTACTGACCCAGGGGGTAAACAGACAGATCAAGCGAATGTGCAGAGCCTGCGGTTATCATGTGAGGGCTTTAAAGCGTATCCGAGTGATGCATGTGACCCTGGGGGATTTGGAGCCAGGAGAGTATAGGCAGCTGAGCATGAAGGATGTGGAGAGGCTGTATCGGGACTGCGGCCTTAATAGATCCTAGAATTGGAAGTATAGGCGGCGTGTGAAAAATAGATTTAGCAAAAGGTGGTTGATGAAATGGAGCAGTCTGGAAAAATAGAACGAATCAAATATCTGGTGGCGACTTTGCAGGAAGCGTCCAGAGCTTACTATGCACAGGACAGAGAGATTATGAGCAATAGAGAGTACGATGCCCTCTATGACGAGCTTCAGGCTCTGGAGCAGGAGACGGGTATGGTGTTGGCAAATAGCCCCACTGTGAACGTAGGCTATGAGGCTGTGGAGGAGCTGCCAAAGGAGCGCCATGAAAGCCCCATGCTTTCCCTGGACAAGACAAAGAGCAGGGAGACATTGCGGGACTGGCTGGAGGGGCATAAAGCGGTGCTGAGCTGGAAATTGGATGGCCTGACTATCGTGCTGACTTATCGGGAAGGGAAGTTAGCCAAAGCAGTCACCAGAGGGAATGGAGAGATCGGCGAGGTCATCACCAACAATGCAAGGACTTTTGTAAATTTGCCTCTGGAGATACCCTTTAAAGGAGAGCTTGTATTGCGGGGAGAGGCTGTTATCAGCTATTCAGATTTCCAGAAAATCAATGCTGAAATTGAGGATGTGGATGCAAAATATAAGAACCCCAGAAATCTATGCAGCGGTTCTGTGCGTCAGCTGAACAATGAAATAACTGCCAAACGGAATGTAAGGTTCTATGCCTTTACGCTGGTGGACGCAAATGTCACCCCTGCCAGCAATTCTGTGGGGGAACGGTTCCAATTTCTGATGGAACAGGGCTTTGAGGTAGTGGAGCACTATCTGGTGACAGAGGAAGATATTTTAGATAAGGTGGCGATGTTTGAGCAAAAGATAGAGACCTATGACATCCCTTCCGATGGACTGGTTTTGACCTATGATGATATTGCCTACGGGCAGTCTTTGGGGCGCACAGCCAAGTTCCCTAGACATTCCATTGCGTTTAAATGGGCAGATGAGCTGCGGGAGACGACGCTGAAGGAAATAGAGTGGAGTGCCAGCAGGACTGGCCTTATCAATCCGGTGGCTATCTTTGAGCCGGTGGAGCTGGAGGGCACTACAGTGAGCCGGGCCTCTGTCCACAACATCAGCATCCTTCAAGGGCTGCAGCTGGGCATTGGAGATCGGATCACCGTATATAAGGCAAATATGATCATACCGCAGATCGAGGCGAATTTGACAGCCATGGAGAGTGCCGAATCCATGCAGGAACACAGACTTGTAGACATTCCCACAGCTTGTCCTGTGTGCGGGGGAAAGACGGAAATCCGTCAGGTAAACGATGTCCAGTCCCTTTACTGTACCAATGAAAAATGCGCGGCTAAACAGATCAAGTCCTTCACGCTGTTTGTGAGTCGAGATGCCATGAATATTGACGGCCTGTCGGAAGCTACTCTGGAGAAATTCATTGATCTGGGCTTCATTCATGAGTTCGCGGATCTGTTCCATCTGGACAGATACCAGGAACAGATTGTGGAGATGGAGGGGTTCGGCGAGAAATCTTATCAGAATCTAATGGAGAGTATAGAGCGGGCGAGACACACCACCTTGCCGCGAGTGATCTACGGGCTTGGCATTGCTAACATTGGTGTGGCCAATGCAAAAATGCTTTGTCGATATTTCGATCATGACTTGAGTCGAATGCAGCAGGCAGATGTGGAGACTTTAAGTGCCATAGACGGTGTAGGCGAGGTGATTGCCACGGCCTTTGTGAATTATATGAGAGATCCTGACAATCTGCGCAAGATTGCAGAGCTGACTGGCGAACTGGAAATTGAGATCCCGAAGGTAGAGGAGGGCAGCCAGACGCTATCGGGCTTAAGCTTTGTCATCACAGGCTCTTTGGAGAAGTTTGCCAGCCGTAGTGATTTAAAGGAAGCCATTGAAGCGAAGGGCGGTAAGGTAACTGGCAGTGTGACTAGCAAAACAACCTGTCTTGTGAACAATGATGTGGCTTCTGGGTCTTCTAAAAATAAGAAAGCCAAAGAACTGGGAATTCCGATTTTATCGGAAGAGGATTTTCTGAAGCAATATGGAATAAACTCGTGAACAGAATGAAGAGCGAAGGTGCCAAAGCTAAGGCCTGAAAATCCAACGAAAATATATGCTTAATTGGAAAGAGAGGAAAGAAAAATGCCTATCAAGGTGCAAAGCGATTTACCAGCGAAAGAGATACTGATCAATGAGAATATATTTGTTATGGATGAAATGCGTGCCCTGCATCAGGACATTCGACCATTGGAGGTATTGATTCTGAACAATATGCCTATAAAGCAGGATACAGAGCTTCAGTTGCTTCGTGCGCTGTCCAATACCCCCTTACAGGTGGATGTTACTTTCATCAATGTAAAAAGCCATGTGTCTCTGAATACTTCGGCCAGTCATCTGAACAAATTTTATAATACGCTGGACGATATAAGGGACAAAAAGTACGATGGCATGATAGTGACTGGGGCGCCTGTTGAGGATATCCCTTTTGAGGAGGTAGACTACTGGGAGGAAATCTGCGAGATTCTTGACTGGGCGGAGACCCATGTGACGTCCACATTGCACATTTGCTGGGCAGCCCAGGCGGGACTGTACCATTATTATGGAATCAATAAGAAGCTTCTCCCGCAGAAGCTCTTTGGCATCTACGAGCATAAAGTGGAGAACCGGAAAATTCCGTTGGTGCGGGGCTTTGATGATTTCTTTTTGGCACCTCAGAGCCGTCACACAGAGACGCCGGCAGAGCTAATCCATGCCTGCAAAGATCTGACGGTGCTGGCAGAGTCACCTGTGGCCGGTGTCTATCTGGCTATGGCCCAGGAGGGGAAGAAAATATTTGTCACTGGCCATCCAGAGTATGACAGATATTCCCTCAACAATGAGTATTACAGAGATCTGAACAAGGGACTTCCCATTCAGGTGCCCTACAATTATTACCCGGGGGATGATCCGAAAGAGAGACCACTGCTCCAGTGGCGCTCCCACAGCAACAACCTTTACAGCAATTGGTTGAATTATTATGTGTATCAGGTGACGCCCTACGAGCTTGATAAGGATGAAAAGATTTAGGGAAAACCAGATTCAGCAGA
>CANRZC010000304.1 GCA_947644185.1 uncultured Acetatifactor sp. | reverse complement strand
AACATGGTCTTAAAGCCTGTCAAATGTGTGCCACCTTCAGAGTTGAAAATGTTATTGCAGAATCCCAGCACATTTTCATGGAACTCATTGATATACTGAAAGGCTACCTCAACAGAAATCCCCTCACTCTCCCCACTGAAATAGATAATATCATGCACCGCTGTCTGAGACTTGTTCATATCCTTGACAAAGCCTGTAATGCCATCCGGCTCATGAAACGTCACAACCTCTGGAACTTCCTTGCGCTTGTCCTGAAAGATAATGGTCAGATTCGGATTCAAGTAAGCTGTTTCATGAAGCCGACTTTTTACATCGTCTTCCTTGAAACGCGTCTTATCAAAAATCGTATCATCCGGCAGAAAATTAATGATAGTGCCAGTTTCCTTTGTCTTTCCCAAAACCGGAAGCAGACCGTCCTGAAGGGGTGTAATCGGATTCCCACGCTCATATTGATCCTGATAAATATATCCACCTGTTTTGACTGTTACAGTCAATCTGGTTGAAAGTGCATTTACCACAGAAGAGCCTACGCCATGCAGTCCTCCGCTGGTCTTATAGGCGCCGTGATCGAACTTTCCCCCGGCATGAAGCGTAGTAAACACAAGTCTCTCTGCGCTGATCCCCTTCTCATGCATTCCCACTGGAATGCCACGCCCATTGTCTGTGACAGTGGCAGAGCCATCTGCCTCCAACACCACCCCAATGGTGTCACAGACGCCAGCCAGATGCTCGTCCACCGCATTGTCCACAATCTCATATATCAGATGATTTAAGCCTTTTGTAGAGACACTGCCAATGTACATCCCCGGCCGCTTCCGCACAGCCTCCAGTCCCTCTAGCACTGTAATGCTGGAGGCATCATAATTACTATGCAACATCTCTTTTTCGTTATTTCCTGAACCTGCCATCCAAAACCTCTCCATATCTATGATCTAAAACCATATCAATCAAACCGCAATCTTCCGGCAACAAGCCAAAGCCAGAGCACCTGGCCCGATATGACAGGCCACACTCAGCGAAAGCGCATCAATATGCACATCATATCCCGGAAAATGCTCCAAAACCTCATCGCGGTAAGCATAGGCCTCCTCCAGATTGGCCGTATGGGCGATCTGCAACCATATATGCTTGTCCTGGGTCATTCCCCCGAACCGTTTTTCCACATCCGCTTTAATTGCATTCAGCATAATGCTTTTCCCTTGGTTCGTGGTCCTGGCCTTCGCAAAGGCGTCCAGCTTCTCTCCCTGAATCTGCAGCACAGGCTTTAAACGCAGCATGGTGCCAATAGCGGCAGCCGCAGGGGTGATCCTGCCTCCTTTTTTGAGATAGTAGAGTGTATCCAACATAATATAGATACTGCTGTTAAACTTATCTGCCTCCAAAAATTCTTTGATTTCCTTTGCGCTTTTTCCCTTGGAGGCCAGAAGCTTTGCGTCCAGGCAGGACTGACGCTGTGTAACGGAGATCCGTTGATTGTTCACCACCTGCACCCGCCCCTTATAGTCCTCTGCCAGAATCATTGCACTCTGACAGGAACCGGACAGACCGCTGCTCATAGGAATGTGCACCAGCTCATCATATTCTGCAAGAACACTGTCCCACAGCTTCATAACCGATTCCGGAGATGGCTGACTGGTGGCGATATTGGCACCGGAGGCCAGCTTTTGGTAAAATTCCTCCTGGGTTAAATTGATATCCTCAAAGTAAGTTTCCTCATCAATCATAAAAGGCATAGGCAGCACAAAGATACCCATTTCCTTTCCGCCAGCCTGGGTAATTCCACTATTGCTGTCTGTTACAATTGCCACATTTGACATAGATTTCCTCATTTCCGCGCATTCGTTTTCCGATATGCAGCTTATGTTAATATAGATAGACAGAAAGGTCAGATAGACCGAAAGTCCACACTTGCGTTTGCCGCCTGCTGCAGATGGGCTTTCAGACGGCTATGCTCTGGTTTTTCCAATGCAGGATCCAAAGTCAGAAGTCCCTCTACTGCCTCTGAGGCTTGCTTCAACAGGCCTGCATCCCCATAGATATCTCCCATTCGAAAGGAAAACTCTCCGCTCTGCCTGATACCCAGCAGCTCTCCTGGCCCCCGCAGCTTCAAATCCTCGGATGCAATAAAGAAGCCATCATTGGATTTGTTCAGAATCTGGAGCCTTTCCATGGATTCTGCCTTTTCATCTGCACTGACAAAAATGCAATAGCTCTGATAGGTTCCACGCCCTACCCGGCCTCGCAGCTGATGTAGCTGAGCCAGGCCGAATCGCTCTGCATTCTCCACCATCATGACAGTGGCATTTGGCACATTGATACCAACCTCTATGACTGTGGTGGACACCAGCACATCAATGGAGTGGGCCGCGAACTGATCCATAATGCGATTCTTGTCTCCAGGGCGCATCCTTCCGTGGAGATAAGCCACTTGAATGCTTTCGGGCAATGCATTTTTGAGCTTCTCTGTGTAGTCCACCACATTTTCTAAGGGAAGACCACCTTCTGCATCATCACAATCCCCCTCTACCTGTGGACAAATCACATAGACCTGCCGCCCTGCTGTCACTTGCTCAGCAATAAAGTGATAGGCCTTGGCGCGATAGCTGGTATTCACCACACAGTTTTTGACAGGTAGCCGATTGGATGGCAGTTCATCAATGACAGAAAGATGAAGATCCCCATACAATATGATGGCTAGTGTCCGTGGAATGGGGGTAGCACTCATCACCAGAATATGGGGATTTTCCCCTTTTTGAGCCAAGAGCTCCCGCTGCCTAACCCCAAAGCGATGCTGCTCATCCGTCACCACCAACCCTAGAGAATGGTATTGTACCTTTTCCTGAATCAATGCATGGGTGCCTATCACAAGATTACATTCACCAGCGGCGATCTTCTCATAGGCATCCCGTTTTTCCTTCGCTGTCATAGAGCCCACTAAAAGTATAGGGCGGAAAATCAAGCCATATTCTTTTACATATCCCTGTATGGTATCGAAATGCTGTACAGCAAGCACTTCTGTAGGAGCCATCAGCGCCCCCTGATACCCATTGGCGGCTGTCATGAGCAATGCCAATACAGCCACAATGGTCTTTCCCGATCCCACATCTCCCTGAATCAGACGATTCATGCAGCTTTCACTGCCCAAATCCTCCAGAATCTCTTGCCAGACCTTTTGTTGGGCCTTTGTGAGCGGGAAGGGAAGTCTTTCTAAAAAGCGTACCGTATCCGCAGTCTCAAACATTCTGTGGCAATTTGGCAGCTCCTTGTTTTGCCTTTGACTACTGCGCATCAGGAATAGAAAGTCAAAAAATTCATCAAATACCAGTCGCTGTCTGGCGGCCTTCAGGGAGTCAGCATCCTTTGGAAAATGTACGTTTTC
>CANRZC010000303.1 GCA_947644185.1 uncultured Acetatifactor sp. | reverse complement strand
CCACATATAAGAAATAGAATCCCGGCATTTCCACCGTGAAGATCCCAAAGCAGCTTCCCGCCACTATGGCACAAATGATCATTACAGCCATAGAAGCTTGCTCTTTTTTCTTATCTAGCCAGAAGCTAAAGATACCGAAGGCCATGATTCCAAACAGTAGACAGCTCTCCAGCACAGAAGTAGATATCCCCACTTCCACTGGCATGGAAAAATGCTCCGGCTGATATAGGGAAATCCATGCCCTTATCACTCTCTGCACAGGCTTTCCACTGAGCCAGGCATCCAGGAAAATACATGCCCCAAAGCCCTGTATGGCTCCTGCCACACACAATAGAACTGCCCCAACCTTTCTCCTGGCACTGACAGTCTCCTCCCGGTAGCAAAAGATACCTCCAAAAGCCACCAGTAGTAGTAAGATTCCTACAATATCTATGTAGCAGCACAGTGCCGCCAAAACACCCATAAAAAAACACACAACAAGATTTAGTTTCTCTGGGACATATGCAAGTGTCATAAACCATACCACTGCCATCCCCAATAAAAAGTACAGCATATCTGGCGAGAGTACCATGGAGCTGCGCACCATAAAAGGCCCAAGCATACAAAAGCTCAATGCCACCAGCCCAGCCAGCATCCCGGCAAATTTCCTGACCAAAAGAAACAGAAGCAGAAACCCTGCAAACTGCAACGCAATCTGCACCCAGATCCCTATGACTTCATAATTGCCTAGCAGAAGGAAAAATCCCCGCAGCAGCCAGACGTAAAAGTATACAGCACCATGTACAGATTGTGGAATGTTCTGCCCTTCCATCACTTTTGCAGCCTCATAGTACATGGAAGAAACGTATTCGTTCCTTCCAATTTCCTGTACTCTGAGAAAGAGTCCCACGCCAAGCAGTGCTACTGCCAGCACCACTCCCAGCACCGTAAAGTGTGTGGCTTTCTCCTTTAAGAGAACTTCCTGCCTCACTGCAAATTTATGCAACAGAAATGTCATGCCTCCGGCAACAGCTACACACACCACTGCAAATACAATTCCCATATAGCTCTCTAGTCCGGCTGTCTCACAGGCTTTTGTCTCCACCGCAAGCAAAATGAGCCCTGTTATGATTGTATACACAAGCCATATTAGATAACTAAAAACACTCTTTTTAAAGCCCATCATTTCCTTCCCGATTCTACCGGTCCGCTTCCTGAAATATCAGCGCTTTCCTGTCCTGGATTCTCGTCGGATAGTATCTTTTCAATATTGTAACGAGGCCTCTGTTTGACCTCCATGTATATCTTTCCAATATACAGTCCCACCATGCCAATGGCCAATAACTGCAGCCCTCCCAGAAACCACACAGACACAATCAAGGAGGTCCAGCCAGCCACCACATGCCCGGAAAAGTAGGAGAATAAAGCGTATATAAGCATGAGACCTGATATCAATATTATGAACATGCCCAGTCCCAGTATCAAGCTAATAGGCTTTACGCTGAAAGAGGATATTCCGTTAAAGGCCAGGGCTATCATTTTTTTTAACGGGTATTTCGATTCTCCTGCTGCCCTCTCCTTGCGATCATAGTACACATTATCTGTCTGATAGCCGATTAGCGGCATCATACCCCGCAAAAATAAATTGGTCTCCTTGTATTTGGAGAATTCCTCCACCGCTCGCCTGGACATCAGTCGGAAATCCGCATGATTGTATACTGTTTTCACTCCCATCAGGTGCATCAGTTTATAGAAGGACTGTGCGGAGACACGCTTAAAAAACGTATCTGTCTTACGCTCTTTTCTAACGCCATATACAATGTCGCAGCCTCCATGGAACTTATCCACCATCTCCTCAATGACATCCACGTCGTCCTGAAGATCCGCATCGATAGAGATAGTCACATCACTCATATCCTTTGCTGTGATCAATCCTGCTGTCAGCGCAAACTGATGTCCCACATTGCCGGCAAGCTTGACACCTTTTACCCTGACAGGGTAAGCGGCATGCTCCTCCTCTATCAAATCCCATGTGCGATCCTTGCTGCCATCATTTACAAATAGAATGAAACTATCCTCTGCTATTTTCCCCTTGTGGATCAAGTTCTCCAATACATCCCGCAATGCTTTAGAGGCAAGCTTTAAAACCTCCTCCTCATTATAGCAGGGAACTACAATCGCCAGCCTGTCCATAAAAAGCCTCTCCTCCAGGTATCTACCCCTGGAACATTATTATTATTCATCCCAATTATGGTATACTGCCTGTACATCGTCATCTTCATCCAAAAGATCCAGAATCCGCTGAAGACTCTTAACTGCGCTTTCATCTGTCAAAGCCACATAATTCTGCGGAATCATTGTGACTTCAGCGCTCATCATGGGAATCCCCTGATCCTCCAAGGCCTTGCGCACTTCCTCGAAGCTATCCGGATCCGTCAGCACCTCAAAGCTATCCTCTTCCTCAGAAAAGTCCTCTGCCCCTGCATCTAACGCCATCATCATCAGATCATCCGCCTCTGTTTCGCATTCTTCCTTATCGATGATGATCTGCCCTTTTTTGTCAAACATAAAGG
Source organism: uncultured Acetatifactor sp. (assembly GCA_947644185.1). GTDB lineage: Bacteria > Bacillota > Clostridia > Lachnospirales > Lachnospiraceae > Acetatifactor. The sequence continues at coordinate 837 of CANRZC010000303.1, read as the reverse complement.
ACACACAGCCCGGTGTGCCGATATTTCCCTGGCCCTTGGTAAATGCACTGCGCACATTGGCTGCTGTGCGATTCTTGTTATCCGTCAGGGCATCCACAATGATGGCTATTCCGCTAGGCCCATACCCTTCATAAGTAACATATTCATAATTGACATTGCCTACATCCCCTGCCGCTTTTTTGATACCTCTCTCAATGGTATCATTTGGCATATTGTTGGCCTTTGCCTTTGCCACCACGGTAGCAAGCTTGAAATTGTTATTGGGGTCGGGACCGCCCTCTTTCACTGCTACAGCAATTTCTCTTCCAATAATGGTAAAAATTTTACCCTTTGCGGCATCATTTTTTTCCTTTTTGTGCTTTATGTTTGCGAATTTTGAATGTCCTGACATACTTCCCTCTCCTTTATCCTGCTTTTTGAACCTATTTCAGGCCGTTTCCTATCATATCATTTTTCGCTGTTTTCTTCAAGCTCTGAATCTTCCTCCGGCAGCCTTGTAACTAGAACACTTTGAATCATTTTGTGCTCCACCTTGAGGATCTTGAAATTAAAGCCCCCATAGTCCACGTCAAATTCCTCGTCTGGCTCTGGTATTTTGTCCAACCTGGATATGAGAAAGCCATTCAGCGTCTCGAATTCCTCATCCTCAAAAGAGATATGGAACCGCTCCTCCAGCTCCTCCAGTGGGGTCTTTCCTTCTATGACATATTGGTCTTCGCCCTTCTCCTGGATATGGGCAGTGATCTCGTCATACTCGTCCAGGATATTCCCCACGATCTCCTCCAGAATATCCTCCATGGCCACCAAACCGTCTGTCTGGCCATATTCATCCACTAC
>CANRZC010000302.1 GCA_947644185.1 uncultured Acetatifactor sp. | reverse complement strand
TCATCCTCCGCCTTGGAAAGATAACTGTTGGTAGTTCTTATATTATCAATGGCGCTGTTCAAAAATGCATCGAACAGACTTCCCTCCACCTTCTCCTCTTTGTCTGCCAGAGTCCTCAGACCAGACGTGCGCTCCACACCATCTATGCTGGATACACCCGTCATACCTGGGACTTTGGTCAAACCCGTAATTGCAGCTATGTCCATACTATGTACACCCTTCCTTCACTCTCTACTTCTGCACTACTTTACGAGCCGATCTCTAACCCTCTCTGGGCCATTGCCTTGCTGGCATTGAATGCCGTGGCGTTGGCCTCGTAAGCTCGGCTTGCATCTATCATATTTGTCATTTCGGTGATGATGTTTACATTGGGATAAGTAACATACCCATTCTCATCTGCATCTGGGTGGGATGGATCATAAGCCATATTCATCTCTGTGACATAATCGTGATACACACCTGACACTTTTACACCTGTACCCGTGGTCTGGGCAAACTTATGGTCATGGAGGGTCTTGCCAAATATATGGCTGAATGAAGAGGTCCTCCGCTCACTTTTTTCTTCAAAGGAGACCACCTTTCTGCGGTAAGGGCTGCCATCCGCAGTACGTGTTGTATTGGCATTTGCAACATTCTCTGAAATGACATCCATGCGGTATCTCTCCGCTGTCATGCCAGAGGCATTAATATTAAAAGCCGAAAATAAACCCATTTTCTATCTCCCTTTCTCTTACTTCATCACTGTCTGCAAATTGACGAATTCCTGATTGATGCTGGCGATCAGTCCCTGATACTTCAGCTGATTCTCCGCCAGCATTACACCTTCTGTATCCGGGTCTACATTGTTCCCATCCACACGATACGAGAAATTTGCGTGATCTGTATAGACACGCCCTACTAGTCTCTTCAAATCCAAGCTCGACACCTTTGCATCAGTAGAGCGATAATTGCTCTTGCCCATAGCCCGCTTCAGCACATCCTCAAATGCCACATCCTGTCTCTTATATCCTGGCGTGTCTACATTAGAAAGATTGTTCCCGATTGCTTCATTGCGCATCCAACTGGCATCTGCCGCTCTGTCCAGTACGTTCACGTAATCGAATACATTCGATTGAAACATAATCTTCTCCTTTCTACCTTATATCATTTTTATGTAATCAAAATAACCTTTTTTTCCATTCTCATCTATTATAATATTTTCTTCCAAAAATACAATACCTTTACGAAAATTTACTAAATTTCCCACACAGTCATCCGAAATACAAAACTCCACATGGGCACAAAACATATAAAAAGAGACTTATTGCCTGTCTCAATAAATCCCTTTATCTCTTTCTCTACATTTGCGACCCTCCTGGTCCCTCCAAATCCTTTTGGCTATGTAGTTTCCTATTTCGTTTTCTGTAGCTACCCTCGCTGGTTTTGACGCTTTAGCTCTTTTATCTCATCAAACAGCACATCATTCAAAACCTTGATATAGGTGCCCTTCATCCCGGAAGAGCGGGACTCAATGACCCCCGCACTCTCAAATTTGCGCAGCGCATTCACTATCACAGAACGGGTAATTCCCACCCTGTCCGCTATCTTACTGGCCACCAAAATTCCCTCCATGCCATTCAATTCATCAAAAATATGGGTAATGGCTTCCATCTCTGAGAATGAGAGGGTACTGATGGCAGATTTTACTACCGCTACTTTGCGGCTCTCCTCTGCGCTCTCCTCATTGATGGCCCGCAGCATTTCCAATCCTACCACTGTCGTACCATATTCAGACAAAATGATATCGTCTATCTCATATTGTCTGTCACATTTGTAGATGAACAGGGTGCCCAGCCTCTCACCAGCAATTTCAATGGGTGTAATAATGGCCTGAAACTTTCGGATATCCGGGCTTTCGAACCCCATGGTCTCCAGGTTCACATTCTCCTTTGTGGAAAGCACACCCAGAAGCCTTTCGTTTAACATAGCATCCACAAAACCGCCCACATTCTCGTCTATCAGCTCGGTTATGGAATCGATCCCCTCTGATTTTCCAACGCCTAGCACCTTGCCCTTGCGGCTGATGACCAGCACATTGGATTCCAGGATCTCACGCATCACCTTGCAGATATCGTTGAACACCACCTTGCTGGAATTGTTATTGTGCAATAGTTTACCGATTTTTCTGGTCTTATCCAGAAGCTGTACGCTACTCATTGGCATTCCTCCGCTTTTGTCCCATGCACAACCTCGGTCCCACGGATTACATTCCATCCTATCTTTTGACCGCTTGTTTTCTATGCAACCATGATGAACGAATAATCATGAAAAAATGGCCAACCGGCTGTTTCATGCCGGGGGTATGGTCAAATCATAATTTATCATATCACAAATAATATCAGATTACAATGCATAAACAATCAAAATTTTCGTATTTAGATAGATTTGTTTGACAATTCAGACAAAATATGGTAGCCGCACTTGGCATCACTGCACACTAGCTTATTTCCCTTGATCAAAAGCGGGGCGCCACAGCGGGGACAGTTCTCTCCAGAAGGCTTCTGCCATGACATAAAATCACACTCTGGGTTGCCTATACAGCCGTAGTATTTTCTGCCCTTCTTCGTTTTCTTAAGCACAATATCCTTGCCACATTTGGGACAGGGGACGCCTATTTTTTCGTAATACGGTTTCGTATTACGGCAGTCTGGGAAGCCAGGGCATGCCAGAAATCTTCCATGAGGGCCATACTTAATCACCATCTTTCGACCGCACAGATCGCATTCCTCATCGCTGACTTCATCTGCAATGGAAACCTGCGCCAGCTCCTTCTCCGCAAGCTGTACCGCCTCGTCCAGATCTGGGTAGAAATTGGACACTACGGTCTTCCATTTGACGCTTCCCTCCTCCACTGCATCCAGCAAAGCTTCCATGCTGGCCGTGAAATGCACATCCACAATAGAGGGAAATGCCTCCTTCATCATGTGGTTCACCACTTCGCCCAATTCGGTCACATATAGATTCTTCTCTTCCTTCACCACATAGCGCCTGGCCAGGATAGTTGTGATAGTGGGCGCATAAGTGCTGGGCCGTCCAATGCCTAGTTCCTCCAGGGCACGCACCAGAGAAGCCTCGGTGTAGTGGGCCGGGGGCTGGGTAAAATGCTGCTTTGGAGAAAAGGCTTCAAAAGACAGAACACTGTCCTTGCTTAAGCCCACAGTCAGGGTATTCTCCTCCTTCTCCTCATCAGCAGGATTGTATATGCTCAAAAAGCCGTCGAATTTCAACGCCGAGGCAGACACGGTAAAAATCTGGTCTGCCGCCTGAATCCTCACAGATGTAGTCTCATACTCTGCCGCACTCATACGGCTGGCCACAAAGCGTTTCCAGATCAGTTGATAGAGCCTGAACAGATCT
>CANRZC010000301.1 GCA_947644185.1 uncultured Acetatifactor sp. | reverse complement strand
GATTTCATGGGCTTTGTAGATGGCCTGTATCATTCTCTCCTCCGGTACCTCATTGGCACCAGCCTCGATCATAATGACCTTTTCCCTGGTGGAGGCAACAGTCAGATTCAAATCGCCATTCTTCCACTGCTCCTGGGAAGGATTGACGATAAATTCACCATCTATCAGTCCCATCTGTGTCATGGCACAGGGGCCGTCAAAGGGGATGTCTGAGATACAGGTTGCAATGGCCGCTCCCAGCATAGCCACGATTTCAGGACGGCATTCGGGGTCCACACTCATGACCATGTTGTTCAGGGTCACGTCATTGCGGTAGTCCTTTGGAAACAGAGGACGCATAGGTCTGTCAATGACACGGCTGGTCAAAACCGCATTCTCGCTGGCCTTGCCCTCTCTCTTGTTGAAGCCGCCAGGAATCTTGCCCACAGCATACATTTTCTCCTCAAACTCAACGCTCAGGGGAAAGAAATCGATCCCCTCCCTGGGTTTCTCAGAGGCAGTGGCAGTGGATAATACCACTGTATCTCCATAGTGCATGAACGCACATCCGTTGGCCTGCTTGCCTACCCGGTCAATATCAACCCGTAAGGTCCGTCCACCCAGTTCCATTTCATAGGTCTTGTACATAAATTCTCCTCCATTCCGCCGCTCTCGCGGCTGTCTCTTGCCACAGGGCTTTCCCTGCATAATAAAGGAACAGAAGATACCGAAACTACTGAAAAAAATACGAAGCCCATACCCTTTTCAGCGGTCTCGGGACCTGTTCCTTTCTATTTCCATGAATAAGCAGACCTGAAGTCTCTGCGCCTCAAGTCTGCTCTCTCTGCAATTCCTTTATTTCCTTAAGCCAAGTCTATCAATCAGAGCACGATATCTCTCGATATCCTTCTTCTTCAGGTACTCCAGCAGACCACGTCTCTGACCTACCATCTTTAACATACCCCGACGAGAATGGTGGTCCTTGGGGTTCACCTTCAGATGCTCTGTAAGCTCCTGAATCCTTGCTGTCAAAACCGCTACCTGTACCTCAGGCGATCCGGTATCGCCGGGTGTCCTTGCGTACTCATTCATGATTGCTGTCTTTTTTTCCTTAGAAATCATTTTCTTTCCTCCTATTCTTTAACCGCCTGACACTAAGGCAGGGCCGGAGTGTCCCTTACCTGAGCATCGGCTAAGACAATACTTTCATTGTCCTGTGTTTTCCATCCGTTATCATAGCATATCCCGGGACGATTGTAAAGCAATAAATTTACATTTAATCCTGCAGAACTCTCACATATTTCACCGGAGTCCGGTAGTTGTAATTGCTTATCTTGATGCCTGTCCTCTCGGTGCTGGCATGTATGACCTGGCCGCCTCCGATGTAGAGCGCCACATGGTTGATATAGCCGCCCCTTGCGTAGAAGATCAGGTCGCCGGGCTGCAGCTCTCCAGCGGAGATTGATGTCCCCACTCTGGCCTGGTCAGCTGCCACACGGGGCAGGGATACGCCGTACTTCGCAAAGACGCTCAAGACAAACCCGGAGCAGTCCGCGCCATGGGTCAGGCTGGTGCCTCCCCATACATAAGGGTTCCCCAGGAACTGCTTGGCGTATTCTGTCAAGTCCACTCGCACATCTGATACACCCACACCATAGAGAAGCTCTGTCATTGTGATAGCTGTATCAAGCTTTGTCACCACATCCACATATTCTGCAGCAACATACACCTCATCGCTGTCCACAGCCACCTTGACCCAGCCGTCCAATGTCTCCAGGTACTCCAATTCCTCGCCCTGTCTGATCTGTGTCACAACCGGGCTCTCAGTGTTGGGGCTTTCCCGCACATTCAAGCCGTCTGTATTTGCCACAGCCACGGTGCGGACAAGTTCATTGGCCTTCAGCTTTGCATCCGGCCCAATGAGCAGATAATCTAGGCTTACATACCCTTCCACCTCACCGGACTGGATATGGGCCCAGCCGTCTACTGTATCCAAAACCTCACAGGCTGCACCTTTAGGCATCTTTCCCACAAGCTTCCCCTCCAGGGAAGGCAGGGCGCGCACATTCAAAAGCTCATCTGTCACATTGGAAATGCCGATATTGGTATATCCCCAGGAGGCTCCCTGTGCCTGCTGGGCAAGTTGTATATATTCCTCTGTGGTAAGGCTTGTCTCCAAAACAGTGGTGACACCAGCTGACTGCAGCACATTCCCACCATTCTCAGCTGCATAGGCTGAAAGGGGATTCAATGCCATACAGAGCATCAAACCAGCAGAGGCCACACAAATCTTTCTGTTCTTTAAATATCTCATGTATTCCACTCCTATCAAAATTCTATTACATGTTTGACAAAATTATTACGAATTTGTTACATCTAAGGAGATTATACAAGCCTCATTCCCATCTGTCAACCATTTTTGGAGATTTTTTGTTTTTACCCTTTGTTTTTACCCCTCCTCAGCATCTCGCTCTGCCGCAATGACAGCAAAAGCAATATTGGTAGCGTGATCCGCCACACGCTCTAAGCCCGATGCAATATCTGAGAACATCATGCCGGCTTCCGGGGTACAGTCTCCCCTGGTAAGGCGCTGCACATGTGCCTGTTGCATTTCTTTCTCCTTGCTGTCCACGCTGTCCTCCAGCGCAATGACCTCCTGCATATGGCTCTCATCGCTTCTGGCAAACATATCGATAGAATATCGAATCAGCTTAATTACCATATCCAGCAGCTCTCCCAGCTCTCTCTGGGCTTCCTTGCTGATGGAGACACCGGTCTCCTTGCGCTGTCTGGCAGCATCCGCCACATTCTCCGCATGGTCGCCGATTCTCTCAATATCATTCACCACATGGAACAGCGCGCCCAGACTCTTCAAGTCCTCAATGGGCAGGGTTGTCTGGTTGATTTTTACCAGATAATCCGTAATCGCATGGCTTAGGAAGTTTATATTCTTCTCTACCTCGTACACCTCAGCGATATCCTCTTCATCCAAGGTAATCAATGCATTCATAGCCCGGGTTAAGTTCTCGCTGGCTAAAGAAGCCATGCGATCCAGCTCCTTGATAACCTCCACCACTGCAGTGGCAGGATTGAATACAACCTTGTCGCCTATGTATTTCAGCTGGTAGCTCTCTCGATAGTTCACCTTCTCGTCCTCGCCCGGCACACAGAGACAGGATAACTTTACTATCCATTTGGAGAACGGGAACAGCACAATTACCTGGAAAATTTTAATCATGGTGTGGGCATTTGCAACAAAGCGCCCATTGTCTGCGGATATAGACCAGATAAGCTTCATCACAGCCCCCTCCGCAACGAACAATATCCCATACAAAATCACTGTGCCAATCACATTAAACCAGAAATGAATCAACGCTGCACGCTTCGCATCTTTTTTACCTGAGAGAGACGCAAGCAATGCTGTTGTACAGGCTCCGATATTACAGCCT
>CANRZC010000300.1 GCA_947644185.1 uncultured Acetatifactor sp. | reverse complement strand
TATCAGCATTGTGATTTTGAATACATTGTAGCGGAGAATCCGATTATTCTCGTAGACAGGTAAGGAAAATCTACTGTCATAGCGGTACCAGCCCAGTTTTGCCTCGAAGTCTTTTTGTGTCAATAGAGCCGGCAAATTCATCTGCAAATTTTTTGTCCAAATGAATTGGCTCTCCGTCAGAGGCAATGATGTAAATGGCGTCTATATACCGCAGGGCATAAGTTCTAACGGCATCCCAGTCTATATGCTGTTTTCCTTTGAATATAATTTCGTTAATCTGAACCATTTGATTATGATTTTCATCTTCCCGAATAATGGCATTTTTATTGGCTGAATCATTCATAAATATCCTTTCATTATTGAGTATAGAACGGTTTGCAGATAATCATAGAGAAACGTCGTGTGTTATAACAGTTTGGGCTTTCGGAAAATAAAGGTATACAGAAGTAGACTGCTCCCACTCCGACTCCGCCCGGATCCCGATGCCCAACCGCTCACAGAGCTGCGCACACAGGTACAGCCCCATGCCGGTGGCAGCCCCCATGCTGGTGGCAGCCCCTGCGCCCCGCCCGTTGCTGCCCACGAAGCCCTTGTCGAAGATCCGGGGCAGTTCGCTTTGCCGGATGCCCAATCCATTGTCGGTGACGGACAATTCCACATAGCCGTCTGTATCACGGGAGGCAAAGTCCAGAACAAGTGGCCTGGCGCTTTTGTATTTCAGGCTGTTGGAAATCAACTGAGTCAGAAGAAAAGACACCCACCGTGAGTCGGAGCACACCTTGTGGGAGAGATTTTCAGTACGCACACTTACGCCGTTTTCTATCAAAAGCTGTTTGTTCCTGGCCAGCACATTCATGACGCATTCCCGCAGAGAGATTTCCCCAATGAGATAATCCTTTTCCGCCACACCCAGCCGGGCGTAAAAAAGCACTTTCTCCACATCCTGCCCGATGCGCTGGGTCTGGGCAAGGATCTTGCGGGTGACGTCCGTCTTATTGTTTTCGCACAGCAGCTGGATACCTGTCACCGGCAGCTTGACCTCATGGACCCACTGTTCTAAAAATTCCTGATATTCACTGGCTTGACGCTTCGAGGCAGCAACCTCATCTGTCATGGATTTTAGGGCTGTCCGCAGCAGATGGAAGTAAACCTGTTCCAGCGCACAGTCCGGCGCATCGGCCATTTCTGCCAGCAGATATTTTGGCTCCAGCTCATGAAAGGTGTCCAACAGATAGGAAAGCCGCTTCTGCTTTTTCTGCCAGCAGCAAAAGAGGGTGAAAAAAAGAATAAGGAAAAAGCAGATCCACAGCAGAAACAACTGTGCAGCGCCCACGCCGAAGGCTGCCAAAAGAAGCGAAAAAAACAGTCCAGCAGAAAAACACACCAGCAGCACGCCCTTGACGTCAGAAATATAATCAAACAGTTTCATGTGTATCCCCCAACAATTGGTAGCCTAACCCTCTCCTGGTCAAAAGGAAATCCTCTACCCCTATACGCCGCAGCTTTTCCCGCAGCCGCATGACATTTACGCTGAGGGTGTTGTCGTCTGTGTGGATCTCATTATCCCAGAGATATTCTATGATATCCAGCCTGGAAACGATCTCCCCTGGATGCTGAAAAAGGAGATACATAATCTTCAACTCAGTTTTGGTCAGATCAACGGACTTCTCATTTTTGCTCAGCTTTCCTGCCACCATGTCCAGCCCAACGCCATTGCACTCTAGGGTGCTGCGGTGGTCAGCAGGCTTCCTGCGCTTTAAGAGAAGACTGATTCTGGCCAGTAGAACCGGGATATTATAGGGTTTGGCCACATAATCATCCCCACCCAAAGTCAGGGCCTGGAGCTCATCCATGGCAGTGTCCCGGCCTGTGAGGAACAGGATGGGCAGGTCAGAAAAGCTGCGAATGGCAGTGCAGATTCGGTACCCGTCCTGGCCTGGCAGATTGATGTCCAGCAGGACTAAGTCTGGTACAGCCTCCCGCACCTGCTCTGGGACATTGTTGAAATCAGTAATGTAGCCTGCCTCATAGCCCTGGTTGGAGAGAAGCGTCTTTAATTCCTCTCGTATTAGAATATCGTCTTCTATTATCAGTATTTTGTACATAGGCCTCTTCTCTTTCCACAGGCATTTTTGTTGCAAATCAGATTCTCTTGATCACGTTTTCTGCTTTCCAACATGCCGTCCCTGGCAGCACACACAACAGAAGGTCAAAACAGTTCGTCTAACAGGATATAATAGCGTATCTTCTCCCAATCCGGCGCTATGCCTAGAGAGCGGAACAGGAGAGAGTCATCTGTTTTTAGCAGATGTTTTCTACACTCTATCATAAAAATGCGGGAAAGGCAAGGGACCAGGCGGGCTGTTACCACGGCTCCGGCAGCCGCTGGGGACAGCGGAAAGAATCAAGTGTAATTTCGGCAAAAATATGGTACAATATAGAAGTGTAAGGCCCGGGAAGCGCCTTTCAAAATTCTAGTATGAGGTGATAATTATGTGTACAGCAGCGACTTATCAGACAAAGGATTTCTATTTCGGCCGTACTCTTGATTACGAATTCTCCTACGGGGAAGAGATTGTGGTGATGCCCCGCGGCTACACCTTTCAGTTTCGTAGTGCGAAAGCGGGGAAGAGCCATTATGCCATCATCGGCATGGCCCATGTGGAGGGGGAGTATCCTCTGTTTTATGATGCCATAAATGAAAAAGGACTGGGCATGGCAGGCCTGAATTTTGTGGGAAATGCAGTCTATGGAAAGGAGAGAGCTGACAGGGACAATGTGGCCCAGTTCGAGTTCATCCCCTGGATTCTCTGCCAGTGCGCTACCGTAGAGGAGGCGAAGACTCTGTTAGAGAGGACCCATCTCACAGACACACAGTTCAATGACCATTTGCCAGTGGCCCAGCTTCACTGGCTGATTGCGGATAGAACCGCCTCTATCACAGTGGAATCTGTAAAGGATGGCTTGAAGGTGTATGACAATCCTGTAGGCGTGCTTGCCAACAATCCACCTTTTCCAGAGCAGATGTCTCAGTTGACCAATTATATGCATTTGTCCCCGAAAGCGCCAAAGAATCTGTTTTCGGACAAGCTTTCCTTAGAACCCCATAGCCGGGGCATGGGGGCGTTGGGGCTTCCTGGAGATCTTTCTTCCCAGTCCCGCTTTGTCAGGGTGGCTTTTACGAAAATGAACGCGCTCTCAGGGGACTCGGAGTCCGAGAGCGTTAGCCAGTTCTTTCATATCCTTGGGGCAGTAGATCAGCAGAGAGGATGCTGTGAGGTGGGAGAGGGAAAGTATGAGATCACCATCTACACCTGCTGCTGCAATGCTGACAAGGGGATCTACTATTACACCACTTATGAGAACCACCAGATTACAGCGGTGGATCTGTACAAAGAAAATCTGGATGGTCAGGAGCTTGCAAAATATCCGTTAATTTTGGGG
>CANRZC010000299.1 GCA_947644185.1 uncultured Acetatifactor sp. | reverse complement strand
ATCAAAGAGGAAACGGTTCGTCTGCTTTTCCGTGGCCACACTGAAGGAGAAGATGGAGCAGAATGGGATCCAGGTGTCTTCCATTGGTTCTCCTATCGGGAAAATAAGACTTGACGAGGATTTTGAGGTACACTTTAAACGGTTCCAGAGAGTGGTGGAGATTGCGAAAAAGCTAGATGCCAGATATATCAGGATGTTTAGCTTCTATCGTCCTGCCAGCGCAGATGGTGCGGTGGAGGAAGCTGCAAAGGACTGGACTGAGGAAGAGAGGGAGGAAGTTATCAGCCGTCTGGGCAGGATGATAGCATATGCAAAGGAACAGGATGTTGTATTGCTGCATGAAAATGAGAAGGACATCTATGGGGATACCGTGGAGCGCTGTGTGGATCTGATGGAGGAACTGGCATGTGAGAATTTTCGTGCGGTTTTTGACCCAGCGAATTTCGTACAGTGCAAGCAGGATACAAAGGTAGCCTATGAGAAGTTAAAAGATTTCATTGGTTATGTACATATCAAGGATGCACTTATGAAAGATGGAACGGTAGTGCCTGCAGGAGCAGGAGATGGCAATGTGGCTTATATCCTCAAGGGGCTTCTGGAGGGTGGATATGATGGTTTCTTCAGTCTTGAGCCCCATCTGGGAAGCTTTTCGGGCCTGGCGATGCTGGAATTGGATGACAAAATGCTGGATTTGCCCCAGGGCGGAGAGGGAACCTTTACACTGGCGTATCGTGCACTGGAAGAGATTATAGAAAAAATAGATTAGGAGGGATTTGTTTTATGGAAAAAGTCAGGTTAGGTGTCATTGGGTTCGGAAACATGGGGACAGGTCATGTGAAGACTGTGACAGAAGGGAAAGTGCCGGATATGGTCATTGGAGCAATCTGTGACAATGCCCCGGCCAGATGCCAGGCAGCAAGAACAGAGTACCCAGATATTCCTGTGTTTGAGGATGTAAAGGAGATGTATGACAGTGGATTATGTGATGCGGTTATTATTGCAACGCCCCATTACTATCATCCGCCGTTAGCTATTGAAGCATTTGCCCATGGTCTGCATGTGATCACGGAAAAGCCTGCAGGTGTCTACACCAGACAGGTCAAGGAGATGAATGCTGCAGCAGCAAAGACCGATAAAAAATTTGGTATTATGTATAATCAGCGGACGAATCCTGTGTACCAGAAGCTGCGGGAGATGGTTCAAAAGGGAGAGCTGGGCCATATAAAGAGGATTACCTGGATTATCACGGACTGGTACCGTCCCCAGGCGTACCATGACAGCAGTACATGGCGCTCTGCATGGAAGACAGAGGGCGGTGGTGCGCTGATTAACCAGAATCCTCATCAGCTGGATCTCTGGCAATGGATGTTTGGCATGCCTGACAGGATATTCGCGAAGGCCAGCTTCGGAAAGTATTACAACATCGAAGTAGAAGACGATGTGATGGCATATTTTGAGTACGATAACGGAACCACCGGGGAATACATTACCTCTACAGGAGAGGCGCCTGGCACCAATCGGCTGGAGATTGCCTGCGATATGGGTAAAGTGGTAGTAGAGAATAACAAGATTGTCTTCCACCGCAACGTGATATCAGAGCGGGAACACAATAGAATCAATACAGTACCCTTTGGAAAGCCAGAGTGCTGGGAGTGCAATATTCCGGCCGATTTTTCTGGTGGACCGCAGCATGCTGGAATTCTAAACAATTTTGCAGCAGCCCTATTGCATGATGCACCACTGTTGGCGCCGGGCGAAGAGGGCGTACTGGGGCTTACGATCTCCAATGCCATTCATTTAAGTGCATGGACTGGAGAGACAGTGGATGTAAGGAATTTCCCGGATGAGCGGTTCTATGAGCTGCTTCAGGAAAAAATTCGGACATCCACCATAGTGAAAAAGGAATCACAGGTAATCGTGGACAACAGCAAGACATATTAAGAGAAAAGAAAAGCCAGAAGCGGAAGGGTAAGAGAACCATGACAAACGATTTTTCAAAGGGGAAAGTGTGGCAGAATGTTATGGCCCAGGCCATTCCGCTGATGCTGGCGCAATTGGTTCTGCTTCTATATAATGTGGTGGACCGTATTTATATCGGACATCTGCCAGGGGCAGATAGCCTGGCGCTGACAGGCATCGGGCTGGCTTTTCCGCTGACTACATTGATTGCAGCCTTTACCTATCTGTTTGGCACTGGAGGGACGCCACTGTTCTCCATAGCCAGAGGAGCAGGGGAGGAGGACAGGGCCGAGAGGATTCTGGGAAACACTTGCTCCCTGTTGCTTGGCTGCTCTGTGGTCCTATTCGTTATTTGCTATTTATTTCGCAGGCCTGTGCTTTATCTGTTCGGTGCAAGCGATGCCTCTTATGTATATGCAGATGCGTATCTGCGCATCTACTTGTTGGGGACCCCTTTTGCCATGATATCCACAGGCTTGAATGGTTTTATCAATGCCCAGGGTTTTCCAAAGACTGGCATGATGACGACTTTGATAGGTGCCATTCTAAATTTGATTTTTGATCCAGTCTTTATTTTTCTGCTGGATATGGGCGTGGGTGGAGCAGCATTGGCCACCATTTTGAGTCAGATTGTGTCCTGTATCTGGGTGCTGCGATTCCTGACAGGGACGAAAGCAGGATTACATATCAGAAAGCAGTATTTGCCAGTGGACTGGAAACTGGCCAGAGAAATTGCTGCTCTTGGCATGTCTGGTTTCATAATGCAGGGAACCAATTGTCTGGTACAGGTGGTGTGCAATGCCACTCTGAAGATATATGGAGGGGATCTGTACGTGGGCATTATGACAGTGATTAATTCTGTGCGAGAGATCCTGTCTCTGCCGGTGCAGGGGCTTACCAGTGGTTCTCAGCCTGTTCTAGGGTATAATTATGGGGCAAAGCGATTTGACCGCGTGTGCCAGGGAATCCGCTTTACGGCATGGGTGGGGATCTTGTACACCTTACTTGCCTGGCTGGTCGTGATACAGTGCCCCCATTTACTACTTTCAATCTTTACTGAGGACCCAGCCATGCTGGAGGCAGGAACCAGTGCCTTGAAGTTATACTTTTTTGGATTCTTCTTTATGGCGTTCCAGTTTACTGGACAGTCGGCTTTTACGGCACTGGGATATTCGAAGCAGGCCATATTCTTTTCGCTGCTACGGAAGGCAGTGATTGTAGCACCGCTTACCATGCTTTTGCCTAGGATGGGGTTGGGCGTGGACGGCGTGTTCTGGGCAGAGCCTATTTCCAACTGCATTGGTGGACTTGCCTGCTTTATTACCATGTATTTTGTGCTCTATCGGAAATTAAAGAAGATGTATGAAAAATGATGGCGGTTGTAAGGAATGATCGAAAGTCTAATCGGAAATGTAGCCAAAAAGAAATCCAGCAAACTTGTATGTTTACTGGATTTCTTGCAGCTGCTGACGGGAATCGGACCCGTGACCTCCGCACTACCAATGCGACGCTCTA
>CANRZC010000298.1 GCA_947644185.1 uncultured Acetatifactor sp. | reverse complement strand
AGCAGATATCCTCCCAATAATGGGCAAAATCAAATTTGGCACCGGTCTCTAAAATGGTTTTGACACATTGATACTGCATTTCCGCATAGGTATCTACAATATCAGCGAACAATTCCTCATCCTCATCGTAGATCAGATAGCTCATGCCTACCACAGATACCATGCTCCTGATATCTCCCAGCACGCTTCCCATCTGCAATCCCACTGGAATATCCTTTGGCCTTGTCTCATTGAAATGCTTATAATATTCCACATCCACCCGCTCAGGCACAAAGAGCATTTTGGGCTTGTAAAGTGTCTCAAAGGCCTCTCTGTCCTTTAAAATATAGTCATCCTCGGATGGAATGGAGGTGATGCCCGGCTTGATACGCTCGATGAGACCTACACTGTTCTGCACACGCTTCGTGCCGTCTGGCAGTGTCTCTAACACCTTATATTCAAATGCAGGGAATAGACCATTTGGGGCTCCAGTAACCTGAGACCAGTTGAAATCCCAGCCTATTAGCTGATCCAGTTCCCTATCCTTTTCACTTCCGTCATGATTGTCCACAGCCAATTCCTTCGGGATCTTGCCCTGTGCAGCCCACTCCTCTAAGAGTTCACCCCAGTAGCCGAAATGAACTGCCGGAAAACGATCCACTGGCTGGAAATGTAAAATGTTCATTGCGCGCTCTCTATTTGTCATACTACACCCCTTCCTTTCTGTATCCTATCTTTTCAGCCAAGATGCCATGTATCAATCGGCAAAGCTGTCATAGTATTCTTTTACCGCCTCAAAGAAGGCATCAATATTCTCCCATTTTGACATTGGTGGAATATCACAGCCAGAAGAAATCACAAAATTCGAGTAAGAGCAACAGGCTTCCATCACCTGCCGCGTGGCCTTGCGGATGGAGTCCGGCGTGCCGTGTAAGAATTCACTTGCAGGATCCACATTTCCCATGACCACTGTATGCGCCGGGATATGGGGAAGCATCTGCTCCATGTGGATGGCATTCCCGAAATGGTAAGCGGCTGCCCCTGTCTCTAAAATGGAGTCTATCATCTGGATGGTATTATTGCCACAGTTGTGATAGATGACAGAAAAATAGTCATCTTGCACTGCATCCACCACTTGTTTCACATAAGGCCCAGAGAATTCTTCTGCCAAAGCAGGCGACAGCAGGCCAGTCACTGGCTCAGCTAGAACAATGCCATTTGCCCCCGCCTCTTTGTAGGCTTTACAGTAGGCTATCAAAAAAGCGGTGGCCTTTTCCAGTACCATATGTACCATAGCTGGCTCATCGTAGCAGTCCATCATGATTTCTGTCACATCTAACAGTCTCGCAGCCAGGGAAAAGGGACCGATGGCACCGGCAAAGACAGGCCTGTCCGTGATCCGTTCCACAGCCTTTCTGATAGCTTCCACATACAAGCCGCTTCTTGCACTTCCCACTTCTGGAACCTCCAATGCCCTGGCTTCCTCCTCATCCCTCACGATCCTGCCCATGACTGTAGGAACTTCTCTGTCAGATACCCGGATTTTGGATCCAAAGCACTCTGCCTCCACAGAAAGATCCATGAGACTCACTGCAGCCGCAGCATCTGTCCGCTGTGCCACCAGCTGCATCCCTCTGGCCTGTCTGTCACTGTCGGAAATCAGTTCTTTTACGCTGGTTCCCAATAGTTGCACAGCAGGAAAGGAGAGAATGGGCATTGCCTTTTTCACGGGATTGATCCGAAGGTCCTCCAACCATTTGCGCATATCTCTTTTCATATCCTACCCCCTTGTGTTTCTGTGCACATACCAATGAGCCTTTCCAAAGTAGCTCTGCATGTACACAATCCAAAATTAACTGTCTGCACAAAAAGCTACCGCCGCGTCTGCCGCGCTGGCCGCATCGGGAGTATACTTGTCCGCACCGATCCTTTGACAATACTCATCTGTCACCGGAGCACCGCCTATCATGATCTTCACTTTATCGCGAATGCCCATCTCTTCTGCCTTCTTTACCACTTCCTCCATAACGCCCATAGTGGTCGTCAGCAGGGCCGAACAACAAATGACCTGGCAATTTTGCTCAATAGCTGTCTGCACATAGGTCTCCGGGGAAACGTCTGTCCCCAGATCCACTACCTCCAGCCCCTTTCCTTCCATCATCATTTTCACCAGGTTCTTGCCAATGTCATGGAGATCGCCCTGTACAGTACCAATGCACACCTTGCCAGTAGCTTTCACACCTGCCTGGGCCATCAGAGGCTTTAAGATCTGCGTGCCCATATCCATAGCTCTGGCAGCCACCAGCACCTCAGGCACATACACTTCATTAATCTTGAACTTTTCTCCCACTACATTCATGCCGTCTAACAGACCTTCCTTTAAGATCCGCTCCACCGGGATACCTTCGTCCACGGCTTTCTGTACCAGCTCCTTGACAATTTTAGCCTTACCGCGCTGCAGGTTTTCTGAAATCTCTGTCAAAATGCTCATTTGATATTCTCCTTCTCTATCTTTCAGGGATTCTTCCCTTGTTTCCAGGCGATATCTATTGGGTGTCGTGGAGAGCTTTGCTTTAAACAGCTGATAAAAGGATGGCACATCCTTCAGGCCACATGCGTACACAATCTGCTCATTGGGCAGCTGCGTCTCCCGCAGCAGCCTGCAAGCCTGCTGCAGTCGCACGCTGCGCAGATATTCTGAAAAATGCTCTCCTGTGACCCGTAAAAACAGCTTGCTCAGGTAAGATTTACTTAAGAACAGAGATTCTGCAATACGTTCTAGCGTCAATTCTTTATCATGATAGTGTTCTATCACCATGCGCATTGCGGTGGACACTACCATCCTGTCCCTAGACGAAACCAAGGGATCGGTTGCAGATTCCTCCAGATGGCGCCGCATGATAATCAAAAGCAGCGTCAGCTGGGCTTTTACGGCTTCCATCCATTCTGGCTTCTTCTCCCGAATCTCCTTTTCAATGGTCTGATAAATCTTTTCCACAGTCTCCATGGAACGACCCTTCAAAGTGACATAGGCTGACAGCATATTTTCGTCAAAGATCCCATAGCAAAAACGGGGGCTGTCCTGCAAAGCCAGCTCCCCTGTAAACCAATCTTCCACATCAAACAGGAGATTTTTAAGGATCAGCTTTTCCCCCCTGTCCTTTACAAAATACTGGTGGGGCACGCCTGCATTCAATATGTAGACATCCCCCTTCCTGCATTCAAATGCCTTATTCCAAATCCGATGGATTCCACTGCCCTCCACAATAATGCTGATCTCCACAAACTCATGAAAATGCAGCTGGGACAGCGAAAAGTCCGGATTGAACATCCTTTCATGGGATACTGTATTCTGATAGATCGGATTTTCCCGCAACCACTCTTCTTTTTTCAGTTTTGAGGGCTGTCCATCTATAGCAATCATCTCCATTTCCTCCTCGGCACGTTTGATGGAGGTTTCCTCTAAGAACATCATATATTTTGCCAGACGCCTGCGCTTTGCCGCCTGTTCCGCCGCGACCTGACGCTT
>CANRZC010000297.1 GCA_947644185.1 uncultured Acetatifactor sp. | reverse complement strand
GCATTGCGCAATCAAAGTGGCAATGGCTGCCCCCTGTACACCCATGTGAAATCCCATCACAAAGCAGAAGTCCAACACAATATTCGTCAGAGAAGCCAATACCATGGCAATCAGGGGCTGTCTGCTATTGCCCAGAGCCCTAAGGATTGCCGCAGCCAAATTATATACCATTACAATTGGCAGACCTGCAAAAAGAATGCGCAAATATGCCATGGAAATGGGCCGAATTTCCGCTGGGGTCCGAAGCAAGGATACTACCATTCCTGCCACACTTTCACTGAGCAGCGTCAAGGAGAGCGCACAGACAGCGGCCAGGACAATGGAATTTGTAATGACCTGCCGTAGCTTTCCATACTCACCAGCACCGAATTTCTGGGCCATCAAAATGGAAAACCCCTGGGCAAAGCCCTGAATGATTCCTAGTGTAAGCCAGTTCAACCAGTCCACTGCTCCCAGGGCAGCCAATGCTTCCACACCCAGCACCTTACCCACCACAGCCGTGTCCACCATGGTATACATTTGCTGGAAGATATTGCCCGCCATCAAGGGTAGGGAAAATAAGAGAAGAAGCTTCCACGGCTCCCCCTCTGTAAGCGCATTGGCATCTTTCCTTCTCTCCCTGATACCCTCTTTCCAGGTCTGTTCCATAATCAGAAAAACTCCTCTCTTATCCTATGTTCTCTCCTATAATCGGCAACATTCCATCCCACAAACCGAGTATACTACCCCAACATCACATCCAACAGCATCATCACTGCAAAGCCTAGAATGATTCCCATGGTGGCCGAATAGGGCTCTTTCTCCTGATTTCCCTGGCATTCTGGAATCAGCTCATGCACTGCCACCAATATCATGGCTCCAGCTGCAAAGGCAAGGGCAAATGGCAGAATAATCTCCATATAGACTACAAGGAGTGCGCCAATCACGCCTGCAATTGGCTCCACCATACCGGAGGCCTGCCCCAGAAAAAAACTTCGCTTCCGAGAAAATCCCTCTCTTCTCAGCGGAATAGATACCGCCGCACCCTCTGGAAAGTTCTGCAATCCTATGCCCACTGCTACTGTCACGGCTCCCATGAGACTTTCCATGGAGGGATTTCCATTCTGCAAGGTTCCAAAAGCCACTCCCACTGCCAGTCCCTCTGGTATGTTGTGAAGTGTGATGGACAATACCAGCATGATAATTCGATTTAGGCGCTCCTCGCGCTCCCCCTGTACATTATCTGCCCGGCTCCGAGCATAGGTGACGATTTTATCGGAAATCCACATAAACGTAGCACCGCATAAAAATCCCCCAGTTGCCACTAAAAAAGCCGGCATTCCCATGGACTCTGCCTGCTCAATGGCAGGCTGTAGCAGAGACCAGAAGCTGGCAGCCACCATAACGCCTGCTGCAAAGCCCAGCATTAAGTTCAATGCTTTTGCGTTGGGAGTCCGAAAAAAAACAACGGTGGCAGCGCCCAGTGCTGTCACCGACCAGGTCCCAAGGGTTGCAACCAGTGCCATTACAATAATATTCATCTCACACCCCCTCCTAAACAGCATATGACGCTGTGGAAGGGGGCGTGCATGTCCTCCTTGGCGCTTAAGTCTTTTCTCTCTGCCTTATTCCTCCCAGGGAAGGTCGGACACTTCTATCTTTTTATCTCTAAGCATCAGATCCTTCACTGCCTGATCCGCGCTTTTTCCCTGGAAAAGCACTGCGTTTACCTGCTCGATGATAGGCAACTGCACATGATATTTCTGTGCCAGCTCCATGGCTGCTTTTGCAGAATGCACGCCCTCCACTACCATCTTAACCTCTGTCATGGCCTCCTCACAGGTTTTCCCCTGTCCGATCAAAATGCCTGCCCGACGGTTTCTGGAATGCATACTGGCGCAGGTAACTATCAGATCCCCAATTCCTGTGAGGCCACAGAAGGTCTCAAACTTACCCCCCATTGCTGTACCCAGTCTAGCGATTTCCGTAATGCCTCTGGTAATCAAGGCCGCCTTTGTATTGTCCCCATATCCCAGGCCATCTGCAATTCCTGCAGCCAAGGCCACAACATTCTTTAAGGAGCCTCCCAGCTCCATGCCCAGAATATCCGGGCTCACATAGACGCGAAAAACCTCGTTCATGAACAAGTTCTGAATGTATTCCGCCGTGGCCTTAGACTTTGCCCCCACTACTATGGTTGTGGGAACCCCGCGGCCGACTTCCTCCGCGTGAGAAGGTCCAGACATCACAGCCACATCTGCCTGGGGAATCTCCTGACTGATTATTTCTGAGAGAGTCATTACTGTACCTTCTTCAATTCCCTTGGCCACATTCAGAATTTTCTGTCCCCTGGCCACTAGGGAAGCCAATCTATGGGCAGTGGATCTGGTATAGGAGCTGGCCACTGCCATCACGAGCAAATCTTTTCCCTCCACAGCCTCTCTATCGTCTGTGGTAAATAGAATATCCTCCGGCAGCTTTACCCCTGGCAGCATCTTGTGCTCATGATTTTCCTGCAGCATCTTGATCTCTGCCTCCAATGCCGACCACACAGTGACTTTATGTCCATTTTTATGTAGCAGCACTGCCAGCGCAATGCCCCAGCTTCCTCCGCCGATGATGCTGACCATTGCATGATTTGTTTCCATATAATTCCTTTCCTCCATTGCTATCATCTCTCTTTCCCCTAATTTTGGACCTCTGCTATGCGATCTCTGTCCCCTGAGCTTCTCCTTTAGTTCTCTTTCTCCTCCTCGGAATGCTCCTCTTGTATAGAATGCTCTTCTATGTCCACCTTATTCTTTTTAAAAAGATAGGTTCTCCTCTCATTGCCGTGGAGCAGCCGCACAATATTCTCTCGATGCTTCCAGTATGCCAAAGCAGCCAGGAGAAAGGATAGAATATACATCTCATTTAGATGGGCCTGGGTCATTCCAACAAATACCCCCTTCTGTCCACAGATCACCATCTCAATCACAAACCCTAAATATACCAGCAATGATCCCAATGACACCAAGTGGGTGGTAAAGAAAATACCGAAAAACACAGCCACCCCCATGACAATAAAATACGGATGAAAGGATAGAATCAGACCTGCCGTGGCAGCAATTCCCTTTCCCCCTTTAAAGCCCATGTAGAAGGGATAATTATGCCCTAGAATGACTCCCGCCGCCCCGTAGAGGCAGAGCAGATAAATCATATCTGGATGACTCTTGCCAAATAGCAGCCTTATTATCACCACTGCCACAATACATTTCAAGCAATCTCCAGCCAGCACAATCAGTCCTGCCTTTGTCCCAAGCACACGCAAGGTGTTGGTGGTTCCGGCGTTTCCGCTTCCATGCTGTCTGATATCAATTCCATGGGCTTTTCCATAAAAATACGCTGTCTGGAACAAACCAAATACATGACCAATTAGCAAACAAATGATCCTTTCCATACCCCTACCTCTCCTTTTCATTATGAATGCTTTTCTTCATTATGAATGCTTTTCTTCATTATGAATGCTTTTCTTCATTATGAATGCTTT
>CANRZC010000296.1 GCA_947644185.1 uncultured Acetatifactor sp. | reverse complement strand
AGAATATTGTCATAGATTTCCTGCAGAACAACGCTTTGCTGCTCTCGCATGGCAGTATAGTCAAGTTCATAGGTGCTTCTTGCTAGCACCGTATTCCCATAGTTAGCTGCGGCGCAGGTTCTTGCGGCGTAAAGCGCCTCTTTCAGTTTTGCAAAGCAGTTCGCATTGTACTCTTCTTTGTTCTCTTTTGGCAGCCAGTGAGACATTCTCTCTAAAATCCCCTTCATCTGCCCATCCGCCTCCTCCGCCAGCTTCTCAAACTCCCCCCACTTTCTGTGGAGATGCAGATTCACCAGAATGCCCATTCCCGTACCAATCAGTAGAATTAGCACTTCATCCAGCACAAGAGCAGGCTCCATATTTCCTTCCCCAAGGAAATGGGTTACCAACACCGAGTCCATGGCTATGGCCTCCAGCCAGCCGGCGCAGATACACAGCAGCGCAAATAAAAAGAGGTATGTCCCAAAGGCCCACAGGCCGTATCCCAGCAGTGTGAAACAGAGCTTTGACAGAACCAAAGCGCACAGGAAAGCAAGCCATCTGTTTCCCGCACTTTTTAGAGTCTCACGCTTGGTGTTCTGGATGCTTAACACCGTGATGATGCCGGCGGTGGCGGAATATTTCAGGCCCAGCTCCCCTGCCAGCCCGATGGCTATGGCAGCCGCAGCGGCGATTTTCAGGCTCCTTATCAACTGGGGCTTCCAGAGAGTCATCCCTCCATTGTGCAGTCTAAGCTTTCTCATGGCAACCTTCCCCACATGTTTTATTTTTCATTCTGTTTTCACTTTCTCACCATCTCGATTCCCTTCTCGGCCACTAAAATAAATCAAACCGGAATATGATATATCTCCACAATCTCGCCATCCTCATCCACCTCGTCTCTGATGTAGATACCTCCATTGTGCTGTATGGTTTTCGCCGATCCACAATTATCTTTTGCACAGGTAATGATGACCGGATTTATCCCATACTCCTTCATAATCGGCAGGGCCATGGACAGCATCTTCACTGCATATCCCTTCCTTCGTTCTGAAGGTCTGATGCCATATCCCGAATGCCCGTCCACCTCGTTACAGCGGCGACGAATGCTAATGGCACCCAGGATGAAGGAGCCTTTCATGAAAAAGTACAGCTCCTGACCCGCCTGCCTGTCTGCCTGGATCCATTTTAACCATTCCTCATAGGTTACATACATCTTTCTAGTATAACTGTAGCGACTTAGAGCTCCCGGATTCAGCCTTCCCCCGAAGCTTTCCCACTCGTCCATCATTTCCTCGTATTGCTGCTTGTGCTCCATAGACGGCCTTATCAATTTCAGTTCTTCCATCTTGCCCTCGCTTTCAGCATTCATTGATGCACCTGAAAATATCTCTGCCTGCACAATCAAAAACACTCTGCGGATTCCACTCCCTGCACTTGTCTTACAGCGTCACAGCGACCACATCCGCAAATTCCACAAACCCTGCCTTTTCCGCCAGCCTGCGCGATGGAGCATTGTCCGCCGCAGTAGACCATAAAGGCGCTTTATGCTGGGCCAGCAGCTCCTGGACACATCTGTCACAGGCCAATGCTGCATAGCCCCTTTTCCTGTATTCCGGCAGAGTATTGATTCCAATCTCCTGCGCCTGTTCTTCCATAAAAGGCATACCAGGCGCATCCGTGCAGCTTGCCAGCATAGCGTCAGCACACACGCCTATGCACATACGATTCTGCACCATTTCATCAAAATACTCTCTCAGCCATCCCGTATCACTGCAGCCGGGATGGCATTTGCGCCAAAAAAATTCGTATTCGCTGTAGTCCTCTGCCTCCAGCACCCTGGCCTCCGGAGAGGTAACTGGCATATGATTAAAGACGTATTTTACGCTCCAATCTGTTTTTCGGTCAAAAATATGTTCTAAAACATTTGCGATTTCTGCTGCAGACATTCCGGGTCTGACCGCGGCTTTCACCGCGTCAATCCAGCTTTCCGCTCCATCTCCGTAGGAAATCACAATTCGTTCCTTCTGACACAGCACATAGATGTCAAATTGGCTGCTATACCCATACTGGACGATATTCCTCTGCTGGGAATACACATATTCTGTCCCTTTCCAGTCATGGCTCAGAATCCCGTCCTGTCCCAGCCATTTCTCATAATATGCAGCTGTAATCTGTTTATAGCTTTCCATTTCATCGCCTTTTCTCTCTTGATGTCTTCTGCTCCATGCTCCGGCCCTGGACCACCCTTTGTAAATCTGTCCCTATCGCCCTTCATTCCCTTGGTCCCAAATGACATTTCGCTCCAGCCACTTCGCCACCCCGTCCCTGTCGTTGCTGTCTATGATGCCTGTGGCCGCCTTTTTTAGCTCCGGCACAGCGTTCTCCACGGCGTAGCATTCATCGGACAACTCGAACATAGGGATATCATTGATAGCATCGCCAAAGGAAACAATTCTGTCACAGTTCCACAGACCCTTAAGAGTCTTGATGGCTTCCGCCTTGGTGGCCTTGCAGGGCATGATTTCACACCAATACTCTGGTCGATATAACTCCTGCTGAATGGTACAGCGAAATCTTCCGTCTTTTGAAAAAATCTCATATAGGGGCAGCAACTCCTCTTTTTCCCCGATGCAGGTATAATAAAAGACATTTCCACCATAAAGTCCTTCCGCGCCCTCTAAAGGCCTCAGTCTTCTGTCCCCCTTTCGCTTTGAGAGATACCTTCTTATCCCATCGTTCTCTCTGGTGATATTCCAGGACACTCTTTCCCTGTTCTCCACAAAGGAATACACCAATGGACTGATCTGGGCCTGCTCAAGGATCTGTCTGATGAACCCTGCCTCCTCCTTACTAAAATACAGCGAGGATATCATCTCCCCTGAGCCAGGGTGCATGATGAACGCCCCATTGTATACAATCACAGGCATGGTCAATGTCAGGCCCTGGGCCACCACACGGGCCGATTCCAGAGATCTGGCCGTGGCATAGGTAAAAAGCATACCCCGTCCCACCAGTTCATTGATGATTCGGAGGCTCTCCGGGTTAATTCTGTCTTTTGTATTGAGTAGCGTTCCGTCTAAATCCGTGACATATAATGTCCTCATAAATTTTTTGTTCCTTCCATAAACTGTCTGGCTATCTCTATCATTTTCTTATAGTCAACCCTGTCAAAGTCCGTGGTATCTGTCAAAACCACCTTACCACCCAGGGTAAAAGGATCCAGATTATGGCACCATTTATCGAACTCATCATAAGAAACCGCTCTGCCAATCCGGTTAGCCTGGCCTCTTTCCGGCAGCTCTTCCCGTTCCATAAAGCGCTTATACAGCACTCTAGTATCCCCCATGAACTTAAATGTGAGGGATTCGCTATGATGTTTTTCCAGCAGTCTCCGTATAGCCTCTGCCTCATCCCTGTCCTTTACACCGGCAGGCACAAAATTTCCCTCTATGATAAGAGGGATGCCTACCTCCAGCAGTCTTTCCGCCACATACAGCATCCCATCAAAAGTAACAGCGGAAAAGCGGCTGCTCATCTCT
>CANRZC010000295.1 GCA_947644185.1 uncultured Acetatifactor sp. | reverse complement strand
AGGATGGAACTATTACAATGGATGAAAACACGCGGGTAAAGTTTGACGAGAAGGTGAAAGAGCTTCTCAATATGGCAAAAAAGAGAAAGAATGTACTGGAGTATCAGGAAATCAATGACTTTTTTGCGGACATGCCTTTGGAAGAGGAGCAGTTTGAGAAGATATTGGACGTTCTGGAACAGAACAATGTAGATGTGCTGCGCATTACGGAGGATGAGGCTGATGTGGAGGAAATTATCCTATCCGACGAGGATGACGTGGATGTGGAGAATCTGGATTTGTCTATTCCAGACGGGATCAGCCTTGAGGACCCTGTGCGCATGTATTTGAAGGAGATCGGCAAGGTGCCTCTGCTTTCGGCGGAGGAGGAAATTGAATTGGCCAAAAAGATGGAGCTGGGAGATGAGAATGCGAAGAAACGCCTGGCTGAGGCTAACTTGCGCCTGGTGGTCAGCATTGCGAAGCGCTACGTGGGTCGGGGTATGCTTTTTCTGGATTTGATCCAGGAGGGCAATTTGGGGCTTATCAAGGCTGTGGAGAAATTCGACTATCGAAAGGGCTATAAATTTTCCACCTATGCCACTTGGTGGATTCGTCAGGCTATTACCAGGGCAATCGCGGATCAGGCCCGGACCATTCGAATTCCGGTGCATATGGTGGAGACTATCAACAAGCTGATCCGAGTGAGCAGACAGCTGCTTCAGGAGCTGGGGAGGGAACCGACCCCTGAGGAGATTGCAGAGGAGATGAATATGCCCACAGACCGTGTGCGGGAGATTCTAAAGATCAGTCAGGAGCCAGTATCCATGGAGACACCTATCGGCGAGGAGGAGGACAGTCATCTGGGGGACTTCATTGAGGATGACAAGGTGCCGGTACCTGCAGATGCGGCAGCCTTTACTTTGTTAAAGGAATCCTTGGTGGAGGTGCTGGGCACACTGACTGAGAGGGAACAGAAGGTGCTACGTCTGCGGTTTGGCTTGGATGATGGCAGAGCTCGCACTTTGGAAGAAGTAGGAAAGGAATTTAATGTGACCCGTGAGCGCATCCGTCAGATCGAGGCGAAAGCGCTGAGAAAGCTGCGCCACCCCAGCCGTAGCAGGAAGCTGAAGGATTATCTAGACTGATGGAGATACAGGGACACAGAGATCCTGTGGTGCTGTCTGCCCGGCTTCAGATGCTGGCCAATATGGTGACACCGGGAAACAGGCTGGTGGATGTGGGCTGTGACCATGGCTTTCTGTCCATCTATTTGGTGCAGGCTGGACTTTGCCCTAGTGCCATTGCCATGGATGTACGCAAAGGTCCACTGGCAGGAGCAAGGCGGCATGTGGAAGAATACGGATTGGGGGACTACATAACCCTTCGCCTGTCAGATGGCCTTGCGGCTTATAGGATAGGGGAGGCAGATACGCTGGTATGCGCTGGCATGGGGGGCAGACTTATGGAGCGGATCCTGGGGGAAGGGATGGAGGGTATCAAGGGCATGGGGGAACTGATTTTGCAGCCCCAGTCAGAGCTCCCCCAGTTTCGAGCCTTCCTGAGGAGAGCAGGCTTACAGGTCATAGAGGAGGACGCTGTCTGTGAGGAGGGAAAGTATTACTTTGCCATTAAGGTGCGCCCTGGACAATTTCAAAGCAGAGCGGAAACAGGGGCACTGCTGCAGCAATATGATATGTTTGGGGAATATTTGTTAAAAGGCAGGCACCCGGTACTTTTGGCCTTTTTACAGCAGCGCAGAAGCTATCTTGGGCGTCTTGTGGTAGCTTTGGAGAAGGCTAGCTCAGACAGAGCGAAAGAGCGATTAAATGAGGTACAAGAGGAACTGACCCAGATAGAAAGGGCACTGGGCTATTACAAGTGATATCTGGAATCTGGTGTTGGAACAGTGAACTGGCAAAAAACACAGAAGGGATGGGTGGATATGGTTACGATTACAATTCATGGAAAACAGAAGCAGGTAGAGCAGGGGACTACATTTGAAGCCATTGCGGCAGAATACCAGAAGGAGTATGACGGCACCATCGCTCTAGTATCCGCCAATGGCAAGATCAGAGAGCTTTTCAAGAAGGTTACCAAGGATTGTGAAATAGAATTCTTCACCCTAAAGGACAGCGTAGGCCATAAATCTTATACTCGCGCTGCGAAGATGCTGTTTTTAAAGAGCATGAGCGATGTGTTTGGGCCAGAGGCTGCCAGGAAGAGTTGTGTGGAGTTTTTCATAGGCAGGGGACTTTACATTAATTCCTGCAAAACAGTGGAAGCCAATGCAGAGAATGCAGAGCGCATAAAAGCCCGAATGGGACAGCTGGTGGAGGCCAAGACCCCTTTTATGAAAAAGTCCTATCCACTGGATGATGCCATAGAGCTTTTCAGAGAGAAAGGCATGGAGGACAAGGTAAAGCTGTTCCGTTTCCGAATGGGCTCCACAGTAAATGTGTACGAAATAGAGGGATATTATGATTATTATTACGGATACATGCTGCCCCATGCGGGATATGTGAAGTGGTATGATGTGATTCCCTACGAGGAGGGATTTATGCTGGTGCTGCCCTCTGAGGCGAATCCCACAGTGGTGAAGCCTTTTGCTGAGAGCAGAAAGCTGTTCGAGAATATGGAGAGTGCTAAAAATTGGGGGAGAACAGCGGATATTGAGACAGTGGGAGACCTGAATGAACAGATATGCAGTGGCTCTGTCAGTGATCTGATTTTGGTCCAGGAAGCAAAGCAGGAGAGAATGATCGGGGAGATTGCCAGAGACATTGCCAGCAGGGAAAATGTGAAATTTGTCATGATTGCAGGGCCTTCGTCCTCTGGCAAGACCAGCTTTTCCCACAGGCTCTCTATCCAGCTGCGGACGCTGGGCAAGGTACCTCACCCCATTGCGCTGGACAACTATTTTGTGAACAGAGAGCAGACACCCAGGGACGAGAAGGGGGACTATAATTTTGAATGCCTGGAAGCCATAGATGTAAAGGCATTCAATGAGAATATGGTGAGTCTCCTTGCAGGGGAACGGGTGGAGATGCCGGCATTTAATTTTAAGATAGGACAGAGGGAGTACAGAGGGGATTTCCTGCAGCTGAAGGAGGATGACATCCTGGTAATAGAGGGAATCCATGGATTGAACGAGAAAATGTCCTACGCGCTGCCAGAGGAGAGTAAGTACAAAATTTATATCAGTGCATTGACCACGCTGAACATAGATGCCCACAATCGGATCCCTACCACGGACGGCAGACTGCTGCGCCGGATAGTTCGGGATGCTCGCACCAGAGGAGCCAGCGCTCAGCGGACGATACAGATGTGGCCCTCTGTGCGCAGAGGGGAGGAGGAGAATATCTTCCCGTTCCAGGAGGAGGCTGACGCCATGTTCAATTCGGCGCTGGTCTATGAGCTGGCAATGCTAAAGACCTTTGCAGAACCATTGTTGTTCCAGATTCCCAAAGGTGTCCCTGAGTATTATGAGGCAAAGCGGCTGCTAAAATTCCTGGACTATTTCCTGTGTGTACCCAGCGAGAGCTTACCT